>JAFGRP010000157.1 GCA_016935075.1 Deltaproteobacteria bacterium
GCCATTTCTTGATGGCAGTCAAATGGCGCCTGATCTCCTCCCATTTGCCGGCCGGGTCTTTCCGGTCCAGGTAACAGGCCCGGATGATCTGCTCCCCGTAGATTTCCGGCGTTGTCCGGGCCTGCGCGGCGAGCTCCGCCGTCGGCAGCGTGCAGAGGGTCCAGCCGTAGGATCCCTCCCGCTCGCGTTTCTCGAGGATGTCGCGCAGCGGCTTGCGGGCAACCAGGACCCTGCCGATCCGGACCGGGTCGATCTCCTTGAGGTGGGTCAGGGAATCGGGCGCATGGAGGTAAATCCTCCCGTGGAGATTTCCGCAGAGCTCCTTCTCACCCGGGGGCTGGAAAACGAGCTGGCGTGCGCCGGACTTTCCGAAGAAGGACCGTTCCATGCCGACGGTGAGCCCCATTCGCTGAATGGGGTTCATCCCCGCGGCAAGGATCTTTCCGTAAAGGATTTCCGCGAGCCGCAGGGCGGCCCGGTCGTACTGAATGAGGATTACGTTTCCCTTCCGGAATCGCCCCCGCCGGGCCGTCTTGAGCCCCCAGAGCAGCACGTCGGCGTACCGCTCCAGGTATCGTTCATTCAGCATATCGGCATCGTCGGCTACAGCCGCCTTTCGATGATGTAATCCGCGATGGTCAGGAGCGCGTTTTTGGCCTCCGATTCGGGAAAGGGGACCAGAACGCCTTTTGCCTCGTCGATGCAGGTTTTGGCCTTTCCCAGGGCGTAGTGGATGCCGTCATAGCGCTGAATCAGGGCCATGATGCCTGCGGTCGCTTCCCCGTCCTTATTTTCGATCCCCTCCCGGATGAAAGCCTTCTCTTCCGGGGTGCATTTCCGCATGGTCCGGATGAGGGGGAGCGTCAGTTTCCCCTCACGGAGATCCTGTCCGATCGCCTTGCCGAATTCTTCCTCTTTGGCCACATAATCGAGGGTGTCGTCCGTGATCTGGAAGGCGGTGCCAAGTCTCATCCCGAAGCGGGTCAAGGCCTCAATCCGGCCGTCCGTGGCGCTTCCGAGTATGCCGCCGATCGCGCAGGCCGCCGAAATCAGAATCGACGTTTTCTTCTCCACAATCAGGAGGTACTCTTTTTCGGTGATGGTCACGTCGCCCGCCTTCATCAGTTGAAAGACCTCGCCCTCGGACATCGTGTTCGTCGTGGTAGAGATGAGTTTCAGGATGGCCATGTTGCCGTCGTCGGTCATCAGATGGAAGGATTTGGAGTAAAGAAAATCCCCGACGAGAACGCTCGCCGCATTGCCCCAGACCCGGTTCGCGGAAACCCTCCCCCGCCGTGTCTCCGCATGGTCGATAACGTCGTCGTGCAGAAGGGTGGCGGTGTGGATGAACTCGATGATTGCCGAGAGGGGATAGCGGCGCTCCCCCCGGTAGCCGCAGAGTTCTGCGGCGGCCAGAAGCAGGAGGGGACGGAAACGTTTACCCCCGCTGCCGATCAGATGGTGGATGATCTCCGGGATGAGCCGGACATCCGAACGGAGATACATCTCCATATGTTCCTCGACCCGTTTAAGGTCGCTTTCAAAATAGTGAAATACATCCTGTATCTGCATGGCATATCCCCGGTTTGGAATCGGGTGCTGAAAAGATCATGGCTGTTCGGGACTGTTCACGAATTCTCCTATAATGGATCATCGGGAAAATGTCAAATGACCGATATTCATCCGGAGGGGCTTTGTAGGGTTGCGGCGTCCGGATTATGCATCCGTTTCGAGAGGAGGCGGATTTGCATTTGACGAAGGGGTCGATCCGTATTATGAAGGGTCCGCAACATCCAGGTCCCCCTTGCCTGCTTCCTGGCGGTAAGGGGTTCTTTTTGGTTTTTAGGGAAGGTGCGGCCGGGTCGCACCGGACGGAAAACGGGTGAGAGGGGCGTCATGGGCGAAAAGGCTGAGGCAGTGGCCCCGCGGGTGCGGCAGCTCCCGGGGCGGAATGGGACGCCTCGGAGATCCTTGAAGATGTCCTGTCGGGAACCCAAGGATCAAACGGAACACGGAGCGGTGCGATGAACGGTACGGCCCTGGTCATTGTCCTTGCCTCCGCCTTTCTACATGCGGGCTGGAACTACCTGCTCAAGAAGAGCGACAGGAAGATCGTTTTCATCTGGTGGTTTCTGCTGGCGTCCCTGGTTCTCTATCTTCCGCTCTTTCTTTATTTTTATGCGGACGCCCCGATTCCATCAGCAGGCTGGCTCTGCATCGTCGCAACCGGCCTCATCCACGCGGCCTATTTCTGGTTCATTGGGGGGGCCTATCAGCGTGGCGACCTCTCCCTGGTCTATCCGCTGGCCCGGGGATCGGGTCCCCTCTTCGTTCCGATTCTTGCCGTGATCCTGCTGAGGGAGGAGATCGCGCCGCTCGGCGGTTTCGGAATCGGACTCGTTGTTGCCGGAATCTACTGCGTCCATCTGCGCTCTTTCAACGGCGGGGCCGTCCTGGAGCCTTTCCGCGCCCTCCACATCGGGGCTTCTCTGTGGGCACTTTCCACGGGTCTGATGATTGCCGCCTACTCCCTGGTGGACAAGGTCGGGGTGGGGCTGGTCTACCCGCCGGTTTATATCTACATCATGAACGTCATCTCTTGGTTGGCGCTCACCCCCTGGATCCTGATCCGGGAGCGCGACCGGTTGCGGGAGGAGTGGCAAAGACACGCCGGCACCATTTTTGTCGTCGGCTTCTTCAGTGTATTCACCTACCTGATGATCCTGTTTGCCCTCACGATGAGCAAGGTCAGCTATGTGGCGGCGGTCCGCGAGGTCAGCATCGTCCTGTCGGCCTATTTCGGGGTTTTTTATCTTAGGGAAAAACAGGGAAAGCAGAAACTGCTCGGCGCCGTGATGATCACCCTGGGGGTGGTTGCCATCGGTCTGAGCCGATAGAAGATTCTTCCATTATTTCATAAGATTGTGCTGCATTCCCTTCATGGTGGATGTGAAAATCCTCACCATCTTGGAACTTCTGCGGTCCTTCAAAAAAACCAGATCATAATCCAACGACAAATCTTCCTCAATTTCAGCCATATGAAATTTGCCTTCCTGAACATCACGCTGGATGCTGAAGATGTGGAAGAATGCACCCCCCATCCCCAGTTCAACCATATGCTGGATAGCCGGTGGATTTTCACAGTCGATGCTGTTGGTTATGGTCAGATTTCTCGCAGCGAATTGTCCGATCAGATAATCCCGCGTCGCCGATCCCGGCTCAGGCAGAATGATCGGGTAATTCGCCAGATCTTTCAGGCTGACCCGTTTGCCCATATCCTTCTTTGATATGAACATCAGCTTCTTTTTCAGAATGGGAATGGAAACGATATTGTCCGGATAGGGCAATCTTCCGATGACGGCCAGTTGGTATTCATAATCGACGACCTTGTCGAGGACCTCCTGAGACAGACCGGTGTATATCTGGACTTTCACGTTATTGTGTTTTTCCTGAATGGCCAGCAGCACATCGGGCAGCACGTGATTTGAAATGTACGGCGTCGAGCCGATGATCATGTTGTGGGTTTCGAAATTCTCCAGTTCCTTTTTCAGTTCGTGGATCAGAGAAAAGATCTTTTCCGCATGGCCGAAAACGATATTTCCCTCTTCGGTCAGCTCGAACGTTTTCTTGTTCCGTTTGATGAGCGGGACCGCGAAGCGCTTCTCCAGGAATTTAACCTGCATGCTGAGGGTCGGCTGGGAAACGTTCAACTTTTTTGCGCCAAGCGTGAAACTTTTGGCCTTGGCAACCTCGAAGAAAGCTTTCAGATGGTTTACATTCATGACGTATTCACCGTCGATGTCCTCGTGAATTTCACCCCGGAAACCGTCTGCCTTCTGACTTCCCGGAAACTGCAGGGATGAAATGAAAAGGCTTCAAGGCGCAATCCCGCACGGCCGGCCGGGCGGTCTGTCCTCAGAAGCAATGGTTCTTTTAACTTGGAGGGGCCTGGATTGTCAACCCATTTGATGAGACGATTGAAAATAACGGCTTCGGGAATAGACCTTTTTTGAGATCAGGGTTTCACCGCTACGCGAATCGTCCTGCCCGATTCGGCGATCTTCAAACCGGTGTTGATTTCATCCAGCGACACCCTTTGGCCCACGATCCGGCCGAAGGGAAAACGGTTCCGGGCCGTCTGAAGGAAATCCACCGCCTTCTGCAGGTGCAGCGTATCGTAATTGTGGATGCCCCGGATCGTGAGGCATTTGAATACGATATCCGAAGCGTCGCAGTTGAAAAGGGCGCCGGCGAAGGCATTGCCGATCTCCACCAGACGGCCGCCCGTCCGCAGACATTTCAAGCCCAACGGAAGAAGGGGAGGAAATCCGGCCAGCTCCATGACAACATCCGCTCCGAATCCCCCCGTGATATCCTTGACCTTGCCGATCACCTCTTCATCCGAGAGTCCCTTCGAGTCGATCGTGTCGGTGGCGCCGAACTGCTTCACGAAATCGAGCCGGTGCTCCATGACGTCGGCCACGATGATCCGGCGGCATCCGCAGTAACTGGCCAGGGCCGTGGCGTAAACGCCGAGCGCCCCGGCGCCCTGGATGAGCACGTTTTCGAAAGGCTGGATCTCTATTGCGTCCCGACCGGCCACCACCGTTGCCAGCGCGCAGTTTGCCGGCGCAACCTCCTCGTCGGTCAGCTCGTCCGGAATCCGGATCACGCAGGTGCCCGGGGTGATGTAGCAATATTCCGCGAAACCTCCCACGAAATGAGGGGGATCGGCGCAACTGTCGTGGCCGTACTTCTTCAGGTGGGTGCACTTCATCATCAGCCCCTTTTCCCGGCAGAAGTAGCATTTTCCGCAGTTGTCCATGATGGTCCATGTGATGCGGTCCCCCACCCTCAAGGGGTTGTTTCCCGAATCCATCGTAACGCCTTTACCCAGCTCCAGGATCGTTCCTACGATCTCATGGCCGAGGATGATCGGCACCGGTGATTTTCTCCTGCCCGTCCAGGTGTGGAGGTCCGAGCCGCAGATGGTGCAGCAGGTAATCCTGACCAGGATGCACCCGGGAAGGACTTCCGGGAGCGGATAATCCCAAATTTCCAGATCTTTCTTGACCTCCGTCATGACGGCGGCCCTTCCTGTTCGTGTTTTCACGCTCATCTTCACTGTCCTTCGGCGATGGGTCGGTCACCCAAAAAAGATCAGGAATCTCTGTTTACGATGCATCCATTTAGAACATTCACTTGCCGGCAGGCCCGCTTTGCTTTCACCAGGACAACCGGTCATCCGAAAACGACCTTGGGGAGCCAAAGCGCGATTTGCGGGAAGAAGTAGATTATCAAAACACCCAGAATCTGCAGACCCATAAACGGCAACATGCCTCTATAGATGTCGAAAAGTTCCCAATCCGGCATGATCCCCTTGATATAGTAAGCCGACAAAGCCACCGGCGGGGAGAGCCAGCAGGTCTGCAGGGTCACTGCCAAAAGGATGCAGAACCAGATCATCTCGATGTTCATCTCCATGATGACCGGCAGGAAGATCGGGATAATGATGACCACGATCGGAATCCACTCCAACGGCCAACCCAAAACGAAACAGGTTAACAGAATGCCCACGATAAAAACCCAGTTGGGCAAATTCCAGGAGAGGAGCGTCTTGGCGATAAACGTGGGAGTCCCCAGGGTGGAAAAGACGACCCCCATGAACGTGGAGGCGGCGAGGAGGATCATCACCATGCTCGTCGTTTCGGCCGTGCGGAAAACGGCTTCCTTCAGGACGGCAAAGGTCAGTTTCCCGTTCAGCTTTGTCACGATGATGGACCCGAGGCACCCAAGGGCCGCTCCTTCCGTGGGGGTGGCGATACCCGTGATGATAGTCCCCAGCGTGGCCAGGATGAGGACCGACGGCGGGACAAGCCCAAAGAAAAACTCGCGGACCTTGAAGCTTATCGACACATCAAGTTCCTCATCGGAAAGCGGCGGTCCCAGTTTCGGGTTCATCCATACCCGGACTATGCAATAGCCGACGTAAAAGGTTGCGAGCATGACCCCGGGCACGATTGCCGCGGCAAACAAACGGGCGACGGAGACCTGCATCACGGGCCCCATGACGACCAGCATGATGCTGGGGGGAATGAGGATTCCCAGCGTTCCTCCGGCGGTGATGGCGCCTGCGCTCAGCCCTGTTGAATACCCCGTTTTTTTCATGACCGGCGCGGCCATCAGGCCGATGATCATGACGGAAGCGCCCACAATCCCCGTGGCCGCCGCGAACAGCGTGGCCGTGAAAATAGTCCCCAGGTACAATGAGCCCTTCAGCCGGCCGGAAAGGAGGAGAAGTGCATGGAAGAGACGCTCCATCAGCCCGGCCTTTTCGAGAAGGTAGCCCATGAAGGTAAAGAGGGCCACCGCTGCCAGGATCGTGTCCACCATGGTATCATACCAGGACAGGGTCATCAGATAGAACACCTTGGGACCCAACGCGATATAACCGAAGATCATCCCGATGGTGATCAGCGTAAACGAAATCGGAAAGCCCAAACAGATTGCTGCAAAGAGGCCTCCCAGAAGGATCAAACCGTAGATTTCCAAACTCATCTTTCTCTCCTGTAACGGTATCTGGTTTTCATTCATTCACCGGAAATCCGCCCTGCAACCCGTTCACGGAAAAAACCGCAGCTTTTCCGTGACGGGGCGGATCGGGGATTCATGTGACCTCGGTGGGCTCCTTATCGTGGTAGCGGGCGTCCACGCCCGTGAGCAGCAGCTTGACCGATTTGAGGAGCTCCGAGATCCCCTGGAGAAGAAGCAGCGCCGCACCAAGGGGAATGGCGGATTTGTACCAGTAGGCCGGGGGCCGCCAGGTCGTCATCATCTCTTCCCGAAGAACCCAGGAGTCGGCGGCATACTCGATGCTCAGCACGACGAACATCACCATGCCGGGGAGGAAGAGGAAGAAGTAACAAATCACATCCACCCAGCACTGGGTCCGGGGCGCCCACTTCTGGTAGAGAAAATCGGTTCGGATATGCTTCCCCAGATAGAGGGTCATGGCGCCGGCAAGCCAGTAATGGAC
>JAFGRP010000158.1 GCA_016935075.1 Deltaproteobacteria bacterium
CAAACCCGTCCCTCTTCCCATTCCCTTGGTCGTAAAAAAGGGCTCGAAGATACGGCTTTTGGTCTTCTCATCCATCCCCATCCCCGTATCCTTGACCGATATCAGAATATACTCGCCCTGAACGGTATCCGCGGTACCATCATCGTTCTCCAACAGATGAACGTTGGCCGTTTCGATATGGAGATCGCCGCCGCCCGGCATGGCATGCCAGGCGTTGACGTAAAGATTCAGGAAAACCTGTTCCATCTGCCCCCGGTCCACATCGACCGGCCACAGATCCGGTTCGTATTTTGTCTCAACCCGGATCTCTTTTCGGGTTCTGCTGAACAGGGTTAATGTCTTTTCGACAACCTCGTTGAGATTGGTAGGCGTCACTTCATATTTCCCGCCGCGCGCGAAGGCCAGCAACTGCCGGGTCAGATTGGCTCCGCTCAGCACGTACTCCTCAATCGTCTTGAGATGATCAAAGTGGGGATTCCCGCTGTTCAGATTCAACAGCATCAGGGAAGCATATCCCTGGATCCCCATGAGCAGGTTGTTGAAGTCATGGGCAATGCCTCCCGCCAGAGTCCCGATGGCCTCCATCTTCTGGGCCTGGCGGAAATTTTCCTCGAGACGTTTCCGATCCGAGATGTCGATCAGGGAGCCGATGTTGCTCTTCGTTCCGGGAACGGACGAAAGCGTGAGGTATACCTCTTTACTCCGACCATTCTTGTCTAAAAGGCATATTTCCGCACGGCCGGACTGTACGGGATTCTTAAGCCGTCTCCGGTCGAACTCTCTGATCCTGTCGACATCTTCGGGACAAAAGAAGTCCACCCATCTTCTCTTCCCCTCCACCTCGGCCCGGCTGTACCCGAACATTTTTTCAAACTCGGCATTGACCAGCGAGATGACATCGCCCTCTTCGATGAGCACCATCGCCGTCCCGGTCGATTCGAAGAAGGCCCGATATCGCATTTCAGAATCTCTCAAGGCCTCCGTCCGTCTCTGGACCGTCTCCTCGAGGGTCTGATGCGCATCTTCGAGCTTTTTCCTGCTGCCTTGAAGGGCTTCTGCCATATCATTAAAGGCACCGGCCAGCATGCCGATTTCGTCTCGTCTATTAATCTGCAACCGCTCGGACAGGTTCCCCTCGGAGAATTTCCGTATCCTTTCGGCAATGTCCAACAGGGGATCGAAAAAGCGACTGAGCAACAACATCATGACCAGAATCGAGACGCCGGCAATGAAGACGACGATCGAAATCGCATTGACGACCGTGTGGAGAATCAGGGCGTTTGTCTTTTTCAGCGAGTATCCGACGGTAACGCGCCCGAGGGGATTTTTAATGCGTTCGGGATGCGGAGTGGCGCCTGAGATATCAAGATCCTTTTCAAACGGCGGCCATATGGATCTCGCCATGAACAGCGTTTTGATTCCGCCTAAAAGGAGTGTCTCAGCTGGCTTGTCGACTTCGACCGTCCGCAATTCGGGCAAATCATCTTCTCTCGATTGGAGGAAAAAGACTCGGCCGTCGGCGCTATCCACGCGGACGAGGACGACATCCTCATCCCGCATCATGGCCGAAGCCAGTTTAGCAATGGCCGCCCCGTCCTCCAACAAAAGCGGATAATCACAGTTGCGGGAAAAATTGTCCACAAGGGCCGCCACCCTTTTCTGGAGCTCACTCCTCAAAAAATCGGTCCCTACGTTGATGAAATAAGTCGCCATTCCACTGCTCAAAACGATGATGATCGCGATACATACGGCGATCACCTTGGTTTTGATGCTGATTGAAAATGGACGGCTTTTGAAATCCATCACGGCTCCTGTCTTTGGTTTAGAAGGACTGATTCACCATTTTTCTAAATGAGTGCGGGAAGGTTATCCCCAGATACTTTCCGACCTTGTCGTTTACGGCGATTTTGACCGTCCGGGGCCTGTCCACACGGGCGGCATCCCCTTGCCCGTTCCGCAGAGCGAGGGCCTGCTGGGCGACCTGCCTTCCAATATCTTCATAATCGCCATACATGGACAGAACAGCGCCCGCTTTTGCAAAATGGGATGAGAACCCGACAACCGGAATCTTCCTTTGCAGGGACTGCATCAGGATATACCGGGCTGACTCCGGACCGTAAACAGTCGGATCGTAGAGAGCCCATAGCAGGTCGGCGTTCCCTTGCAGCTTTTCGAAGGCAAAGGGGAGTTCCTTGATCGTATCGACGGGAAAGGCCCGGAGATTAAAACCGCGTGCCGCCGCGGCGCTTCTTGCTTCCTCTATAACCTTTCCATTGCGGTCCGGATTATACAGAACACCGATACGCCTGGCTTCCGGAAAAGCCTGACGAATGATCCGAAACTGGGTGGTCAGGGCGATGTCCAGTGAAACGCCGCTGACATCGCGCCTCGACAACCACGGTTCTATGTGTACGGTGGTAATCAGAGCTGGTCTGGGAAAACTGGACAGGTGCATAAGTGGTAAAGCTGCTCTATAATGAGATTAAGGAGGAGCAGCTATGAGCAA
>JAFGRP010000159.1 GCA_016935075.1 Deltaproteobacteria bacterium
GACCGAGATAAAGGTGATGATGGAAACGAACATCTGTTTCCGTTTCGCCCGCAGGTAGCGCAGGCTGATGAAGAATTCATAGGACATTATCAAATCCTTATTCTTCCTTGTGCCGCAGAAGCGGGAAAAAGATCACATCCCGGATGGAGGCCGAATCGGTCAGGAGCATGACGAGCCGGTCGATGCCGATCCCCTCGCCTGCCGTCGGCGGCATGCCGCATTCGAGGGCTGCGATGTAATCCTCGTCCATCTCGTGCGCCTCAAGATCACCGGCCTCCCGCTCTTTGAGCTGCATCTCGAACCGTCCGCGCTGGTCCACGGGATCGTTGAGCTCGGAGAAGGCGTTCGCGATCTCCTTGCCGCAGATATAAAGTTCGAAACGATCCACAATCGAGGGATCTTCCGCATTCCTGCGGGATAGGGGCGAGACGTCCACAGGATACTGGGTAATGAAGGTTGGCTGGACGAGGTTCTTTTCGACCGTTTCGTCAAAGATCGCCATCAGCACCTTGCCCGGCGGGTCGTTCTTGCCGACCTCGATCCCCAGTTTCCGGGCATGGTCGGCCATCCGCGTGGGGTCGTCGGTCGCTGCCGCGTCCATGCCGCCGAGTTGAAGAACGGCATCGCGGACCGTCAGCCGCCGCCAGGGCGGGGTCAGGTCGATCTCCTTGCCTTGATAGGTGAAATTAAGTGAACCGTTGAGGTTCTGAGCAATATAGACGAAGAGTTCCTCCGTCATCGCCATCAGGTCCTCATAGGTGGCATAGGCCTGATAGAACTCCATCATCGTGAACTCGGGGTTGTGGAAGGTGGAGATTCCCTCGTTCCGAAAATTCCGGTTGATCTCGAAGACCCGATCCAGACCTCCGGTGATCAAGCGTTTGAGGTAGAGTTCCGGGGCGATCCGCAGAAAAAGATTCATCCCGAGGGCGTTGTGATGGGTCTTGAATGGTCGGGCCACCGCGCCGCCGGCTTGGGGCTGCAGCATCGGGGTCTCGACCTCCAGGAAATCCCGCTCCTCCATGAACCGGCGGATCAGACTGATGATCCGGCTCCGTTTCTGAAACACCTTGCGGACGTCCGGGTTGACGATCAGGTCGAGGTAGCGCTGCCGGTAGCGGGTCTCGACATCGGTGAGACCGTGCCACTTCTCCGGCAGAGGACGGAGCGATTTGGACAGCAGGCGCAGACCGTTCTCCTCCACATCGATCGTGAGTTCCCCGGTACGGGTCTTGAAAACCCGGCCCGCGATCCAGATGATGTCGCCCATATCGAGCTTTTTGAACAACGCAAAGCCATTTTCCCCAAGGCGGTCCTTCCGGAAGAAGGCCTGAATGCGCCCCTTGCGGTCCTGAATAATGACAAAGGCCCCTTTGCCGAAATCGCGGACAGCCATCAGACGACCGGCCAGCGTGAAGCGTTCCGTAACGTTCTCCAAATCCTCGGGGGCTATCGCCTCGTATCGTTCGATGACCGAAGCCGTGGTATCCGCGGCGCAGATGCCGTTCGGATAGAGATCGATCCCTTCGGCCTTCAAGGCCTCGATCTTCTCCCTGCGTTTTCTGACGAGTTCACTCTCTTCCTTGACGATTTCTATCTGTTCTTCCGACATAACTCCCCTGATGGTTTTGTTTGATATAAGGTCGATTTGACTATATTTTTTTTCCGCAATAGTCAAGGAAGAACTTCGGCGGTCATTCTTCCGGAATCATGGGGATATTGCACTTTGCGCAGGGGGAAGTGTGTGTTACAATTATATGCTAGGGGAAAACGAAGTTGGGGTATTATCGGATATTTATTGTTCTACAACAAAATAAGGAGGATCCGATGAGCGCAAAGACAGCAGCAAAGAAGGCCCCGGTAAAAAAAATAGCAACTGCAAAAAAAGCCCCTGCAAAAAGGGCGGCTTCGGTAAAAAAAATAGCAACTGCAAAAAAAGCCCCTGCAAAGAAGGCGGCTTCGGTAAAAAAAATAGCAACTGCAAAAAAAGCTCCGGCAAAAAGGAAGGCTCCGGCAAAAAAAATAGCAACTGCAAAAAAAGCCCCTGCAAAGAAGGCGGGGCCGGGAGGTGGTCGGTAGAATATGTCAAAAACCAATAAAGGTGAATTCAATAATGAGGGCGAGGCGCTTGAAAAGATAGGTCAGGACTTCAATGACTGGTGTTTCATACTCACTTCTCACAGTCTTCAGGCTGCCTACGCAATTATTGCAGCAAATTGGGCGGTCCACGGAACTGCGCAAGAGATATTGGGTAATTGGTTTTCCAAGTGGTCAATGGTTTTTGTTTTCTTGTTCATTGGTGTCAATCTTCTCGCCACACGTTGGATGATCTGCATGCACTACAGGCAGTTCTTGTATGCGGAAGAAGATCCGGCGCGATGGGCAAAGGAATTCCAGGAAAGCAGGGGGAAGAGATCTTTCTGGCCTTATACAAAAAAAATCGAATATCTTGGAATCATGCTCCGAGGAATAAAGACTTGGGCTCCGGTTCTTGCTGCGCTGCTTTTCGTTCTTAGTCTTTTCTACGATTAATGATAACCTACATGCCGAACCATCGCTTACACTTTAAGACTAAAAGGGGACCGATTTATTTTCGCCCAATAAATTATTAAATCCGCCGACCTAGAACACGAGCGGTGCAACGGGTACGGTCATGGGCCGGTCGGCTGATTACAGCCGAAGAGCGAGGGGCAAAGAAAAAAAGGGATGCTCCGTCCTGCGGGAACGCCCGGCTCAGGCGGGCGTGATCCTTCTTACCGATAGACCTCGAATAGGGAAGATAGAAACCATATGAAGGCAAATCCTTTCAATCGCAAAAAGATTACGGAAGAGGTCTTGAAGGAATGGCAAAACATGCTCAACGATACGGCCCGGATTTTCGGTGTTCCCGCAGGGCTGATTACGCGCGTTGACGGCAAGGAAATCGAGATTCTTCTTTCCAGCGAGACCCAAGGCAATCCCTATCCCGCGGCGTTCCGATCACGCTACCCTGATTCCGGATGGTTCTGCGAGCATACGCTGAAGAGCAAAGGGCTTCATCTGATTCCTGATGCACGACAAGATGCCCGGTGGAAGGACAATGCCGCCGCCGTGGAACTGCACATGGTCTCTTATCTGGGGATGCCGATCAAACGTCCGGATGGAGAACCGTTCGGAACGGTATGCTTCATAGACAACAAACAGAATACGCATAACGATCTGCACATCAGAATGGTGGAGCTGATTAAGGGAATGATTGAAATTTCTCTTCGCATCATCTGGGCCGAAGGGGAGATCGACCGCCGGGACCGTTTGCTCGATGATTTGAGCAAGATCTATCCGATATGCAGCTATTGCAAGAAAGTCAGAGAAGAGTCAGGCAAGTGGGTCTCGGTGGAAAAATATGTCCGCGATATCTCCGGCGCACTGCCTTCGCACGGAATCTGCCCGCAGTGCTACAAAAAGGAGATGGAAAAATTGGGATGACCGATCACCGGAGCAGATGCCTGAATCGGCGCCGCACACGTCACGCGCTGGCGTTCGAGGGAAAGACTTGGCCGTTGTCGATGCGCTGGGCGAAGACTGATTTTCGAATCACGGCCTCAGGCGTGACGTCACGCCCTGTTTATTCACGAATCTTTTTGAAAGGCTTTTAGAAAAAAGAATGGATATGAAAGGAATGCATGAACACAAACACCTTCACTCGCATGAACATGCGCATGAGCACGCGCACGAATCGGAAGAACATTCACACCGTCATTGAAGGGATTTGTCCATCACCCGATTTTCCCCGTCAAGCGGAGCAGGCCGTCGAGGATGGTCAGGGGGCGCGGCGGGCAGCCCGGGATGAAAAGATCGACCGGCAGCAGGGACGATACGCCGTTATGAACCTCCGGATGGTCGATATACGGACCGTTCGAAATGGCTCAGGCACCGACGGGGATCACAGCGGTTCCATCCGACGACAAGGTCGCCATCTTCCTGCGTTTCTTTTCTCGCGACTCTGAGAGATTTCATGTTGCGGCAACCTTGTGACTTGTGTAATAGGAAACCAAAATCATTGTGAAAGGGGAACGGCATGATCAATAAGGCAATCCTGGTAGGCAGACTGGGAGCAGATCCGGAGGTGAGGTACACACCGGACGGGGCGATGGTGACCAATTTTCGCATAGCGACGGATGAACAGTGGAAGGACAAGAACGGCGAGAAGGTTCAGCGGACCGAGTGGCACAGAATCGTCACCTTCGGCAAGCTGGCCGAAATCTGCGGAAAATATCTCGTCAAGGGAAAGCTTGTTTACCTAGAAGGGCGCATTCAGACCCGAAGCTGGGAGGATAAGGACGGGGCCAAACACTTCACGACCGAGATCGTCGCTTCCAACATGCAGATGCTGGATTCGAAGGGTCAGCGAAGCGGCGATGCGCCTTCGGGAGAACCGTTTGGTGCACCGTCCGGCGGGGATTCGTTCATGCCGGACGACGATGTTCCGTTTTAATCGTCATCGTCTGATTCTCGGGAAATGCCACCTTGCGCGGTATTTCCTATCCGTACCGTTCACAAACGTATTCGGTTACGGCTCACGGTGACAGATCATCGGGAGATTGAATCCTGCCATAGCATATGGAGGATCAAGCTTCAGAACGGATTCGACGCTTTCCGACGGACTGTTTCAGGCTTTTTTATCGTCCGATTTCTTCTCTTCGGACGGCGTGACGTCGATTTCGTTCGGCTCACGGGAAGCCTTCTTGAAGTTCCTGATACCCCGGCCGAGCGCGCC
>JAFGRP010000160.1 GCA_016935075.1 Deltaproteobacteria bacterium
GATTTTTCTCAGGATGGTCGCGGCCAACCCGGCAATCCGCCGGTTGCCCCGGTCAAAGGCGCGGCAACTGAATGTCACGCAATACATGCCGAGTTCCCTCAAGACTCCCGGCAGCCGGGGATTCGTGATGCCGACGGGGGGACGGAAAACCAGCGACCGGACGGCAAACATTGAAAGCACATCCTGCGTACGGGCAACCTCCTCCCGGAGCGTTGCGCGGGAACGCAGCATCAGCAAGGGGTCATGGCGATAAGAGTGGTTGCCGAGAGTATGACCCTTCGAGAGGATTCCCCGGATCACCTCCGGGTGCCGTTCCGCCCTTTCACCGGTGACGAAAAAAGTCGCCTGCACGCCATGCCGCCGCAGAAGGTCCAGCAACCGGGGGGTAACATCCGGATCCGGGCCGTCATCGAAAGTCAGGGCCACGGCCTTTCGGCCCGTTCTTCGCCGACTGATCACGGGCAGGAAGAACCCCATCCCGGGAAGGAAGGGGGCGACCAGGCAAAAAAGAACGAAAATCCCTAAGGGGACGGAAACCAGCTCCGGTCGGATGGGCAGCATAAAGCCGGAAACGAGAAAGGCCGTCATCCCGGCAAGGAAGGCAGGCGAAAGGACTTCCCATTCCACGCGGCCTGACGCGCTTTTCTCCATCCCGGCAGATCCCTCCACCGGAAAGCCGGACGGCGGAGGGCATTGCGGTACATATTCCGGCGGCGCCTTACCCATCAGCCGCTCCACCAGACGCCGCGTCGCCCATCGCAGCAGGATCTGCGCATAATGTACGCCCGCAAGATAGAATCCGGCCAGAAAGACAAGATAGGATAGTCCATAGGTGGCGGGTCCGCCGACGACGACGATCAGGGGTTCCCGCAGACGATAAGAAATCCAGGCCAGGAGCCCGACCGCCGGCCAGCCGATGATGTAACTGAAACCCATGAGCCCCATTCCCATCCACATCCGGGGCGTCGGCTTCGCCCTCATCGCCTTGAGATCCGCTTGATCCGCGAGGGCCTCACGAACGAAACGGGTCGCGGCCAGCCGGCCGACCATCTCCTTCACAATGGAATTATTGAACCGGATACGCATATTTGTGTTGATACACGTTTTATTTTGTATTATCAATCACAGGATGAATGAAAGACGACGATCCCGACCGGATCCCGGCGGCAATCGCATAAGGGAAGCGGCTGCGCATAGCGGTCCGTCCCTGGAATAACCCATGAACATGAACCCGTCTTCCGACTCTTCCGCACCGGAAAGAGAGCAGCCCTGGCAGCGGACCCTCTACGTCATGTTCGCCGCCCAGCTCCTGTCGATCATCGGCTTCGCCTTCGTTCTGCCGTTTCTCCCCTTCTATATCCGGGAGTTGGGAGTCACCGACGAGCGCCTCGTTCCCGTCTGGGCGGGCGTCCTGGCGGGTTCCGCCGGCCTAGTCATGGCCTTCTTCTCCCCGCTCTGGGGATGGCTCGCGGACCGGCAGGGGCGGAAAATCATGGTGGAGCGGGCCATGTTCGGCGGCGCCGTCCTCACCTTTGCGATGGGCCTCGTCTCCAACGTATGGCAACTCCTCTTCCTCCGGCTTCTCCAGGGAGCGACCACGGGAACGATTTCGGCCTCCGTCGCCCTGGTCTCGACGGTCGTCCCGCGGCAGCGGCTGGGATACGCGCTGGGGCTCATGCAGACGGCGGTTTTCCTCGGCATGACGCTGGGTCCATGGATCGGGGGAATCATGGCCGATGTTATCGGCTACCGTTATACCTTCATGGCGGGCGGTGCAATGCTCCTGCTGGGCGGGGCACTCGTTCTCTTCGGAACCCAGGAGCGGTTCATCCGGCCTTCGAAGGAGACGCTTGCGAAAGGCGACCGTCTTTTCTCCCTCCTGGCCTACGGGGGCTTTCCCGCGATGCTCGCCCTCTTCTTTTTCTTCCATTTCACGGCCCATTTCGTCGCGCCGATCCTGCCGCTCTTCATCGAAACGATGTGCGATGCGGCGCGGGGCGGCGTGGCCTCGACGACGGGCATGCTCTTTGCGATCAGCGGCGGGACGGCTGCCCTGTCCGCCGGAGGGATCGGCTACCTCAGCGACCGGATCGGCTACAAGCGGATTCTCCTGTTCCATCTCGTCCTGACGGCTGTAAGTATGCTCCTGCACGGCGCCGCGCAGGGCATCTTCCACCTGGTCCTGCTGCGGATCCTCTACGGCCTGGCGGCGGGGGGGATCATTCCCACGATGAACGCGCTGGTCGGGCGTCTGATCCCGCCGGCCAGCTACGGCAAGGCCTACGGTCTGACGTCGTCCATGACCGCCCTGGGGATGGCCGCCGGTCCCCTGTCCGGAGGAATCATGGCATCTGCCTGGGGATACCGCTGGCCGTTCGTCTTCGTCGGCGCCCTGATGATCGCCGTCGCCCTGACCGTGGTCCTCGGCATCCGTTCCCGCCCACGATGAAAAGGGGCCGTCTCCTCCCGGTCCAATTTCCGCTTGACAATAGAACGCATGTTCTATATACGGGGGCCATGAATGAAAAACGCACGACGCAATCGGTCCGGAAAATCCTCGCCGCCTTCTGCCGGGAAAACCGGCGGATGCCCTCCTATGCCGAGATGATCGCCCTGCTCGGGGTCCGGTCGAAGAGC
>JAFGRP010000013.1 GCA_016935075.1 Deltaproteobacteria bacterium
TCGGTAAAGATGACATACACGTTGTTGCGGTAATCGGCTGTTCGCTTCACAGGCAGGACGGCATTGGTCGCTGCGACGATGGCCTGGGCCTCTGCGGTTGAAGCCAACTGAAAAGGGCCTGCGATATCGCCGCAGGCGTAGATGTGGTGTGCGGAGGTCCGGAGCTTGCCGCCGGTGATGATGCCTCGGGCATTGAATTCCACGCCCGCTTTCTCAAGACAAAGCCCTTCAAGATCGGGTTTCCTTCCCACGGCGACGAGCACCCTGTCCGCTGCAATTTCTTCAAAGGGACCATCCAATCTCTGAAACGTGAGCACGACCTTGTCCTTCCGGCCCTGGACTCTCACCGCCTTCGCACCGGTCAACAGATGTATGCCTTCGGTGTGCAATGACCGCAGCAGGTGCTGAACCAACTCACGGTCCGCCGCGGGGACCAGGCGCGTGGCCATCTCAACCACCGCGGTTTCTACCCCCAGTCGCCCGAATGCGGAGGCATACTCGAGGCCGTCGACGCCGCCGCCCAGGATGAGGATCGACCGGGGAAAATCCTGCAGATCGTAGAGGGTTTCGTTTGTCAGGAAGTCGATTTCCCGCAGACCGGAAATATCCGGGATGAAGGGCGATGTGCCGGCGGCAATGATGAATTTCGCTGCGGAGATCATCTGTCCGTTGACTGCAATGCGATGGGGATCGACAAAGGATGCCCGGCCCGGGATGATCCGGATCCCGATCCTCTCGAACGTTTCCGGAAGATCCTTCTCATAGGCCCGCTGAACGATCCTGTAAATGTGAGGCATAATCTTCCGGCCGTGGATTTCCCCTGCCTCATCGGCGAGCAGACCCAGGCGTCGAAGCAGCGAAACGTCATGGCTGAGGTGGCTTAAACGGATCAGGGCCTTGCTGGGGATGCAGGTTGAGTTGGTGCAGTTGCCGCCGACCCTGCCTTTTTCAATGACGGCCACACGCTTGCCCAGACCATTGGCCGTGACGGCGGAAACCATTCCGGCGATGCCGGCGCCGATGACGATCAGGTCATAATCGTAGGTCGGATTCATAAACATGCCTTGTTTTTCAGGGCGTGGACGACAAGAAAGGTGTTCCATTCGCGGTCTTCATCGCCCCAGGACCCATCCACGTTCTGTGTGTTCACCAGGATCGTGAGGGCCTTGATCCATTGCCTGTGATTCGAGTTTAGACGCAAGTGGGCCAGCGCATTGACGGTCTGGAAGAAAGGAATTGGGGCAGGCCACCGCCCGGAAGGATCCTGGATTTCGCCCAGATGATCGACCAGCGCGGCCGTCACAGAACCTCCCGAAAAGTCCGGATGAACGATCAAAGCACGAAGGGCATTGCTGATGTCTGACCATGCATTTATGTTTTTTGTATTTTTATGAACCCAACGGGAAAGGAGACGATAATGGGTCATGACGGCGGACTCACTGCCCCGTTGAAAAATAGCATCGAGGAAAAGCGTCGCACAGACCAGGAAAAAATGGCGGTGGCCACCCGGCGTGAAGGGCAGCTCTCGAAAGGCATCAGGAGCCAAGGGTCTGATGGACTCCGCGAGGTTCAATAGGTTGTGGTTTAAGGTATGCTTCATAAGCCAATCCAGGGCTTTGTCAATTTCCCCTGTCCGCATGCGAAGGGTCAGGTGCAGGCCAAACAACCGCCGGATACTCTCTATCGGAGATTGGTTCCACGATCCATCATCGGACTGACCGTTCATCAGAGACAGGACGGTTTCATGATAATCATTCTGCCATTCCGATGCGTCTGATTCGCCGAGCCACTTCTGCCGGGCATAAAGTCCGGCGGGTGTCTTGCTCCCCTTAAAAATTTGGAAATGATTATGACGCAGCTTAACCCATTTTATATCTGCTTCCTGCTCCATCTCCTGACTTCTCCCGAGGGCTTCACCTGGCTTTGTTTTCTTTAGCATACTGAGAAGTAAATGTAACGAATTGTCGGCGGAAAACGCCATCTGCCAGGTTGTTTCATCATATCTAACAATCGTTACTCTCGACACTCACGGCTCAACCCGGTTTTGCTTGATATAGGCCTCGACATCGAACTTCGACTGACACCCGCCGTAACTCATATAACGGACTTTTCCGAATGTCTTGCGATCAAACCAGGCCCGGTCATGCACCCCGCCGATCGACCAGGCAATCCCGGCATATCCATTGGGGTCCCTGCCGTCCAATTCATATCTGTCGTTGAGGCAAATCGCGGTGGCGAGTGCCTCTTCAGGGGAATTCGTCCACTCCAGGATTTTCTTGCACCAGTACATCCTCATATATCCGTGCATCTTGCCTTTGCGGACCATCTCCATTTGCGCCGCATTCCAGAGAGTATCGTGGGTAATGGCCTCTTCAAACTGTGAAACCGCATAGGTATATTCCCGTTTATCGTTGCGGTGCTCGTTGAGCGATTCCCGAGCCCAGCGGGGAAATCCCTCAAACCGGTCATACGCTTCATTGTAAAAACAAAAATTGTCCGAGAGCTCGCGCCTTACGATGAGTTCTTCCAGAAAGGCCTCTTTTGATTTCTGGTCCGCCCGGGCTTTGTTGACCTCCAAGGCCACTCTTTGGGCTGCGAGCTGGCCAAAATGCAAATAGGGCGACAGATTGGATTGGCCATCCAGGCAAGGGTCATTTCGCCTCAAGTCATAGTCGTTCAGCTTTTGGGTGAGGAAGTGATCCAGGGCATTGGCCGCTGCGGATTCCCCTGATTCCAGTGAATCTATTCCATCTGCTGAACGGTCGATTTTAAGGAAGGTTCGGACTTTCTTCCAGTCGGTTCGCCCATCCGTTCTCTTCATGCGGTAAGGATGCCGTTCCAGGACAGGATAGTCCGTCAAAAAATCCGGAAGCAGCCTTTTTAGCTTCGGCCGCAGGGTATAAGCACCGTATTCCTGTTTGGAGGAGGCGATCCAGCAGGGGACAATATTGTGCGCATCCACTTCATAAAAAGGGATGTGCAATCGCGTCATCATTGTTGCTTTCCATTCCCTTTTAATTCTCAGAGGGTCAAAATCACTGACCAGCGCAGAGGCATTCACCACCGTTGAGAAATCCGCCAAGGCTTTTTCCGGCAGACCCTCCAATAAATAAAATGGAATGGCCGATTTCGCCAAATCGTCCTCGACGCAGGCAAGGCCCCTGAGCATAAAATCATACTGTCGCATCGTGGCGCCGAGAAACCGGGGCGCCAAGGCAAACGCCACCAGTAACGGCGCTTTTCTCTCCATGGCAAGCTCCTGGGCATACAACAGGGCCCAGTTATCCTTCACGCGCTGTTCCCGGCTCATCCAGTAAACCACTGGACCCTTCTTTATCTCCACGTCTTTTAATATTCTCACGCGTTGGCCGCTGACCTGCATCTTATCCTCACTCTTTTATGTGAAGGTATTGACGACCAAGCTCACCGGAAGGCTTTCTCTCTCCGCTCATTGCCACGATTATAGTAGCGTGAAGGGCCGCACCACAAATCCCAATTGCTTTCCTGAAAAATAGAGTGACAGCTTTTTACAGTTTCTCCTCGACCTTCTTCTGTCTTCGCCACAATATCTCGAGGATTGGCTCCGACTTCAGCCCAGAAGAGATTGGCTCCGGCTATCGCGCCCAAAGTGCAAGGCTCGTGAGTACAGTTGCCTATAACCGTGCGCGGCATACCCAATCTGGTCACTGCTACTATTTGAGCCATCCGCAACTCGCTTATCATCCCTCGCTTGGCTATTTTCGTTCCCGGTATGGGAATCCTTCGCGCTGCACCGCTGTACGATGGATTGAAAGAAGCCGTAAATTCGATCATCTCGGCCAGCTCCTCGTGGGTGTGTTCCGGTCCCACGGGCTCGACGCATGTTCCCACCTCCAGACCGGCTTCCTTGAAGTTGAAGATGCTTTGCTTTCTCTTCTCCGCCGTAAGGCCTGTGTCTGTTCCTTCGCGCAGGCGAAGGGCGTGGTAAACGCCTGAAAATCCTGCTTCTTTAAGCTTTACGGCATTTTTAAGCGACTGGTCTCCAACATTCGCAATCAATGTCGTTTCAGGTTTCAGGTTTTTCCTGACCTCCTTTGATATTTCCAAGAACCGCTCAAATGGATACCGGGCCGTTGTCATCATGAACACAGCATTTGCACCGTCACTTTCGAATTGCCGGGCGTAAGCCACTGCCTGCTCAGGGGTGAGTTCGATTGCCGTGCTGAAAACCCCGTTGACTTTGGCGAAAGAGCAAAAAAGACATTCACCGTTGCATGGTCCAAGATTGACGGCAAACTGGGCATGGACCTCGGCCTTTCCGCTTGAGACTTCATGCGATATCCGGTTTGCTTCGGCCAGGACCCTGTATGTTTCGGGGCAGTCTGGCCGAAGACTGAGCAAGTGCGTAAGCTCTTCTCGAGACAGTACATTGCATGCTTGTGATTTTTTCAGTATCTCACCAATATCCATATGCTATTTCCTTTTTTTCCGCACACAGTTATGTTTATCTTTTCGGGTCACCCTCTCCAGAGCCGGCTGTGAATCGAATGGTGGAACGGTCAAGGCAATCCCCGCCGCTTGCGGCGGGCATGGTTCATTCCCCCGGCGGTTCCATTCCGCAGGCCCGCCCTTTGAGGCTGAAAAAAAATCGGAGCGTCTTTTTGACCCGTTCGGAGAAGATTTTTTCGGCCAGGACGTCGCCGGCCACCCGCTTGCTGATCTCCCCCAGAGTCGGGTAGGGGTGGACCGCGGCCGCCAGTGTCGAAAGGGAGACCTTCCCGTTGAGAGCCACCACCCATTCGCCCAGCAGCTCCCCCGCCCGGGGGCCGAGGATTTGGACCCCGAGGGGACGCTCATCTTCGTCGAGGATCAATTTGATCTTACCGACCCGTTCGTCCTCCGCCAGGCTCCGGTCGTTGCTCGCGAAGGCCTCGGACCAAACCCGGAAGGCAATCCCCCGGGATTTGGCTGCGTGCTCGTTCAGGCCGATGGAGGCCAGTTCGGGGTCCGTATAAGTCACCCAGGGCAAGAAGGTGTAGTTCACCTTCCGGGGGAGGTGGAAAATGGCGTTGCTCAGGACGATCCCTCCTTCGTACCCCGCAGCGTGAGTGAAGGGGAAGACTCCGGTGACGTCGCCGGCCCCGTAGATGTGGCGCTGGGTGGTCCGGAGCCGATCGTCCAGCTTGAGCCCTTTGCGATCGAAGGCGATACCGATCTCTTCCAGGCCGAGACCCTCCAGGTTAACCTTTCGCCCCGTGGCAACGAGCAGCACTTCGGCCTGGATGCTCTTGGTCTCTTCTCCCGTCTTAAAGGTGACTTCCTTCTGTGTTCCCAGGTCCCGGACGCGCTGGACCGCCGAATTCAGATGAAAAGTGACGCCCTCGGCCTCCAGGATCGTCCGGAGGGTATCGGTCATGTCCGGGTCGTCAGCACTGAGGATCCGGGGGAGGAACTCCACCACCGTGACCTGCGATCCGAGGCGGGCGAAGGCCTGTGCCAACTCGATCCCGATGGGGCCGCCGCCGATGATCGCAAGCGATGCCGGGAGCTTTTCCAGGGAAAAAACCTCCCGGTTGGTGATATACGGGGTATCCTTGAGCCCCTCGATCGGCGGTATGGCCGCCGAGGATCCGGTGGCGATCGCCCAGTACTTTGCCGAATGGCGCTTGCCCTCAAGGCTGATCGTATGGTCATCGACGAAACGGGCCGGACCGAAGCAAACCTTCGCGCCCAGGCTGCAGAACCGTTCTTCCGAATCGTGCCGCTGGATCGTTTCAATAACCGCCCTGATCCGCGCCGTAATGAGACGGAAATCGGGACGCGGCGGATTGACTGCGGGGAGCCCGAAGCGATCGATGCTCCTCATCAGGTGATAGACCTGGGCGGTCCGGATAAGGGTCTTGCTCGGGACGCACCCGTAGTGGAGGCAGTCGCCGCCGAGTCTTTCCTCCTTCTCCACGAGGAGGGCCTTCGCCCCCGCCCGGGCTGCGCCGGCGGCAATGGTGAGCCCCGCCGCGCCGCCGCCGAGGATGCCGATATCGTAGTCGTAGGTGGCCATATTGATCTCCTTTTTCAAGAAAGGGTTTCTGAGGTTGCTTTTCTCCTCTGTCTGTAAAGGCCCAGGAACTTTCTAACCGCCAAAGGAAAGATTCCCAGAAGGGCAAAGGAAAGGAGGAGCCTTGGTGAAAGGATTCCCTGGAGCGAGTCGATCTTGGCCAACTCCTTTCCGGCGTTGACGTATACCATCGTGCCGGCGAGCATCCCCAGTTGGGACACCCAGTAGAATCGCAGGAGGGGTATTTTCGTCAGCCCCATGACCAGGTTGATCATCCAAAAAGGAAACAGGGGGATCAAGCGCAGTGTGAAGAGATAGAAGGCGCCTTCTCGCTCGATCCCCTCGTTGATCTTCCCGATTTTGTCCTCCAGTTTGGCCTGGACCCAGTCCCGCAGGAGGAAGCGGGCGGCGGCGCAAGCCAGGGTCGCACCGATGGTGCTGGCGAAGGAGACGATCAGCGTCCCGGTAAAAAACCCGAAGAGGGCTCCGCCGCCCAGCGTGAGGACTGCGGCGCCGGGGATGGAGATGGCGGTTACGGTCACGTAGAGGGCGAAATAGGTCAGGAGGACCGGGAGGCGGTGTTCGGCGTAGAGAATACTGAGGTCCTCCAAGGAGTCCTTGAGGGAGGCGAGGGTCAGGTAACGGTCCAGGCCCAGGGCCCGGTAAATGAGGCCCGCGATGACGATCGCACCGATAAGGAGCAGTCGCTTGAGGAGATTCTTTTTCATCTTCTGGTGTCGCTCTTTCCTCTCTTGGGGCTGTCTGGTTTTACCCGATGACCTTCCGCCTAAAAGTTCGGCCGGTTTTCTTTCAAAATGGTTCAACGGACCTGCTTTCTCCCTTTCTTCCCTTGGGCATTCATTTCACAAGACGGTCCCCGTGGACGGTCCCGGTATACTTATCCACCCCCTGGGTCCTTCTGAGGCAGTTCATTGTCGCCGATCCGGCGAAGGCCGTGTCGCTGTTTCTTATGACCAGCGCCCGGATGTCCTCGGGGGTGTCCACATCCCGCCAGGCAGGAAGGAGATGGACGCGGAGGCCCGCATTCCTCAGAATCGCCAGGGTCCGGACGAAGACCTCCGGCGTGCTCCAGGCAATCCCGGTGAAGGCGCCGGGAAGGAACGTTTCTTCCCTGAACCCGATCAGATAGTAACCGCCATCTCGGGCCGGTCCCAGGACAACGTCTTGATTTCCCAGGGCGGCGAGGGCCTCGTCGAGAAGCCCATTCGGAAGATCGGGGCTGTCGCTGCCGACGATCAGGGCGGCGCGGTAACCCCTGGCGAAGGTGGTTCGGAACGCGTTTTGCATTCGATCCCCGAGATCTTCCCCGGTCTGGGGCAGGAGTGTGTAACGCTTCCCCAGCCATTGGCCTATGCGCCTCCGCGCCGCCGGAGGATCGTGGAAGATCAGCAGAGGGTATCCGCCCTGGACGAGCATTCCAAGCGTATCTTCCACGAAACAGCGATAAAGTTCAAGAGCCGTTTCCTCGCCCAGGAAGGTGGCCAGTCTGGTCTTGACCCGCCCCTTTTCCAAGGCCTTCAGGAAGAGAATCACGCAAAGATCATTGATCATCCCGGAAGACCTCGATGAAGTCTATATAGGACACGGACCCCTGCCCCGCGTTGTCCGAGTCGTTCATGACGGCAAGGCTGGCCGTCGCCGGGGGATCCGCACCAAAGGCGAGCCGGTAGTCCTCGAGGACGTGAACCTCCTCGGTCTGCCAGGTCCCCGCCTTTCCGTTTCCCCGTTGCAGGGTGATCAACTTTGCCCTGTCCGTGTAGGGGCTGGTCATGATCCGTTCCTGTTTTGCACCGCTGGCCCAGACGTAGGTCAGGGTACTGTGGGGCGGGTATTCGCCGTACAATCCCCGTGCAATGCCATACTGAAGTTTTTCCAGGGGCCGAGCTTTATCGGGATCGTAGGAGAAGGTGATGTATACCCGGAGAGGATAATCGTCTCCCGATTTTTCCTCCGGGAAGATATCACGGTAGACGTTATCAACCTTCCAGCGCCACCTGGCCCGGGGGTAGTCGTAGACGCTGAAGGTCTTGCGGTAGACCAGGGCGGAGGCGGAGGCTTGGCTGACGGCCTTCAGAACGCTTTCGTTGTCTTTCCTTTCGACGGAGTAAAGGGTGTGGGCCGCGATCTTCGGGAAGTGGAGCGGCCGCCAGTTTTCCAGGCTGTGAAAATCTTCCCGGAAGAGGACGCGATTTTCGCCCCGGCTTGGGACAGACGTTAGAGGCAGGGCCAGGGCGAGACAAAAAAGGACAGTCAGGAGGCGGACAGGTCCGCGGTGGGATGACCGGCTGGGTCTATGCTCTGCCGCCGCCCCCTGGGGATGAAAGGGGGGTTCCTGATTCACCCGGTAGTATCCGGCCAGCCGCTCCGGCGGTACACCAAGCAGGTAGAGCCATTGGAGCAGCCAGTTGCGGAGGGTGCAGCGCAAGAGCCCCTCCTCTTCCCATCGCCGGGGAGAGGTAAGGACCCGTTTATCGATGAATGCGATGAGGTCTCCCCGCTGCCTGATCCGCTCCATGAGCTCCACATCCTCCATAATGGGGATCTCTTTATAGCCCCCGATCCGCTCAAAATATTCCCTGCGGAAAAACGGCGCCTGGTCGCCGAAGGGAACACGGGTGAAGCGGGAGCGCAGGGAGGCAACAGAGGCGATCATCTTGAAGGCGAACCGCAAAGACTGGAATCCCAGGTCGAAAGCGCCCCCCACAACCCTTCTATTCTGCATCACCTTGTCGATGAGCTGCAGTGCGTCAGGGGGCAGGGCCGTATCGGCGTGGAGAAAGATGAGTATATCTCCTCGTGCGTTTTTAGCCCCTTCGTTCATCTGCACTCCCCGGCCTGGGGGGGAGAGGATTTTCTGCACGCCATCGCATCTGATCGCCCTCAAGGTTGCTCCTACCGGGTCGCCGTCGACGACAATAATCTCTGCCTTGTGTTGCCCTTCAAGGCCCCGGAGATGAGCGAGAATAGCGTTGATGGAAGCAGTCTCGTTCAGGACGGGGACAATGATTGAATAGCGGGGCGCCGGGGGATTCAAAACTTCCTCCATGATGAAAAAGGCAACGCCAGGAGCCTCAGTAGGGTCAGGTCCCGGGGATTTCGGAAATTAGCCAGACCGATGACCATTTCAGCGTGCCCTTTCTCCGGCTGGTCGCGGTAGGTCCTGAAGAGGCGATCCCACCAGGAGAGGTTGAAGCCGAAATTGCTGTCCCGCTCCCGTATGATGACCGAGTGGTGCACCCGGTGCATGTCCGGCGTTACCAGGAAAAGGCGCAGTAGCCTGTCCGCCCCAATGGGGATGCGGACGTTGCCGTGGTTGAAGAGGGACGTTCCATTGAGGAGGATCTCGAAGAGGAGGAAGGCCCAGGCCGGCACGCCTACCAGGACGATCATCCCCGCCTTGATCAAGAGTGAGAGGGCGATCTCCATCGGGTGGAAACGGGTGCCCGTGGTGACGTCGATGTCAAGGTCGGTGTGGTGAAGGCCGTGGAGGGACCAGAAGAGGGGGATCTTGTGGAAAACGAGATGCTGGAGGTAGATCGTCAGATCCAGAACAACGATGGCGATTGCCCCTCCCACCGGCGGCGGCAGGTTCAGCCGGTTCAGAATCCCCCAGCCCTGGGCCTCGGCGCTCAGCGCGAGTCCGATGCCGGGAAGCAGGAGCACGATCCGGCCGACCAGGGAGTTGAGAACGGTCAGAGAGAGGTTTGTCTGCCAGCGGCGAGCCTTCGCCGTTTTGGGAGTGCGGCGTGGGGCCAGACCCTCCCATGTCGCCATGATCAGGAAGATGGCGAAGAAGGCAGCGAGCCGGATGATGAGCGAACTGTCGGCTATCAGCAAGTTCATTACAGGGTCCTGAGGATTTTGGGGCCGGTCAACAGGATTTCAGCCGCTTGCCGCCGCCAAACGGCGATTTCCCCTTTCCGTTCAAATAACTTTCTGCATCGTGACGATACGAAAAGTTTCAGGTCGATCTCATTCGGCTGCATCAAATTCGACGAACCAGGATCGAAAAGCGGCCGGTTCACCGCGCTCAGCCGTTTGACGGTCTGCCCGGGCATTTTAACCTGTGACATTGTCGTTCTTCTCTATGGTCAATTCTTTTTCTATCAAGATAATTGGAATTTTAGCATCTTCATCAAATTAAGGCAACCGTCTCGGCGCTCTTTGTCTTGACGGTCATTGGGTTTTCCCATTTTCCAGTATCCACTGGTTGAGGGCGCCAAGACCGTCCGGATGGCAAAATCTCCCGTCCGTCAAGCGGCAATTTCGGCCAAAATGATTTTTTCAATGTCACCAATGGACAGAAGAAGGTTTTTTTTGCAAACAAAACGAGAAACGGGCGGCATCCAAAGAAATGCACGGCGCTGACCCAAAGGCACTTCCATCAGCTTACGAAAAATCGTTTTTGATTGCCCCTGTCCGCAAGAACCAACGTTGTTAGATCCGAAATACAGATGATATTGTTTATATTTTGTTCATGAACGGGTAGAATTACTGCCCGTAGCGAATCAAAACGTCAACTCAATCGGCCTTTGTCCTGTTGACGTTTTTCTGCGCCTGGTGCTTGGATTGGGATCATGTTGGGAGTGGCGCTATAGGAGCTATAGGATCGGGAAGTGAATGGGATCCTGATGAATGAGATCTGACCTCGGGAGCAGACCTCAAATTGGAGGTACTGTCTATTTACTGTCTAAATTTATAGAATTTAACTATTTGATATTACTAAGTTTTAATGGTGGAGGGTGCGTCGACCTGGCGCAAAACAGTCTCCACCCTCGACTTGCCCCATAACCTATTGATGTGAAATGAAAAAATCA
>JAFGRP010000161.1 GCA_016935075.1 Deltaproteobacteria bacterium
CCACCGCAGGGGGAATCCTGACGGGTCTCGGCTGCATCATGGCGTCCTACTCGACGTCGGTGTTATGGTACGTGATCGGCTTCGGCCTCCTGGCCGGCGCTGGAATCGGCCTCGGCTACGCCGCCGCCACACCCCCCGCGGTGAAGTGGTTCTCCGCAAAGAAGACCGGGCTTATCGCCGGTATCGTTGTTGCGGGGTTCGGTCTGGCCTCGGTCTACATTTCCCCTCTCGCCAACTACTTTACCGGCTATAACTTCAGCGGAAGGCCCCAGCCCGCAATGCAGGAGATGATTGCCGCAAAGACCGGCGCAGACGAAACGCTCAAAGCGACGCAGGCCGAATTGATCGCGGCTAAAAACGATCCGACAAAGTTCGCCGAGATCGAGAAGGTCGTCATTGCCAAGGAGGCAGCGGCGAAAACCGCCACAACGCAGCTCCTGACACTACAGGAAACCAATATCCATAGGACACTTCTCATGTTCGGAATCGGCTTCCTCTTTTTCGTCGTCCTGTTGGCGCAATTCTTGACGCCGCCTCCCCCCGGGTACAAGCCACCCGAAACCGCCTCCATGGTTCCCGGCACGGCAACCTCTGATGCTGTTGTTGCAGCGAACATGGGACCGGGGAAAATGCTCAAGACGCCGCTATTCTACCTTCTCTGGTTCATGTTTGCATTTGGCTCAGGTGCGGGGCTGATGATCATCGGCAACGTGACCACCATCGCCAAAATCGGTAAGATCGAAGCGGGGTTCATCCTCGTGGCGCTGCTGGCCGTCGGCAATGCATTGGGCCGCATCATCGCCGGCGTGCTTTCCGACAAGATCGGCCGCCTTTGGACGATGCTTATCATTTTCCTTTTCCAGGCAGCGCTCATGATGGTGCTCAGGGTAGGGCTCACCGACATGACCGTCTTCATCGTTGTCTCGATGCTGCTCGGTTTCAACTATGGTTCATGCCTGTCCGTATTCCCCTCGGCCACCAAGGACAACTTCGGGCTTCAGAACTTCGGCGTCAATTATGGGCTTGTGTTCACCGCGTGGGGCGCCGGAGGGCTTTTCTTTCCATTCATTGCCGGCAAGATGTTTGAAGAAGCGAAGAAGATCACGGGAGTCGGGAGTTACGATAACGCATACCTCATGGCGGCGGTCCTGCTCGTTCTGGCCGGGATACTCACTTTCGTGACCCGCAGGGTCGAAAAAAGGCACAAAGCGTCTTTGACTGCCTCTGTTTCCACGGGCCGGTGACCTCTTTATCAGTCCCCCTTTTTCTTGACAAAGCGGAAGCCCTTGACTATACTTTCGCCGCCGTAAGACAGCAGTGTCTGAGCATCCTCGCAGACGGCGGCGCGTCCGTACCGCTGGATCAACCCTTGATTGGGAGCATCGCAGTGTCTTTTATGAAACCAGCCTGATGTTTTAAGTCATCCAAGGAGGCATCCATGGCAAAGATTGACGCATTTTTCCAGCTGATGCATGACCAGGGGGCATCGGACCTACATCTCGTTTCCGGCCAGCAACCGGTGATCCGTATCCGGGGTGACCTGGAAAGGATCAAATTCGATATCCTGACCAATGACGGCCTCAAAGCCATGATTTACGAAATCACCCCCGAGACAAAGATCAAACAGTTCGAAGAGACGGGGGATATCGACTTCGGCTATGAAATCCCGGGACTTGCCCGTTACCGAGCCAATTTTTTCCAGCAGCAGTTCGGTTGTGCGGCGGTTTTCAGGGAAATCCCGACCAAGATCACCACCTGCCAGGATCTGGGCCTGCCTCCGGTTATCTCCAAGCTGGCGACCCTGCCGCGGGGACTGGTCCTCGTGACCGGACCGACGGGAAGCGGTAAATCGACGACGCTCGCGGCAATCATCGACGAGGCGAACCGGATCCGCAAGGACCACATCATCACGATCGAGGATCCGGTCGAATTTGTCCACGAAAGCAAGGGTTGCATTGTAAACCACCGGGAGGTCGGGCGCCATACGAAGTCCTTCACGGCGGCTCTGCGCGGCGCTCTGCGCGAGGATCCGGACATCATCCTGGTCGGAGAGCTTCGGGACCTGGAGACGATCTCGCTGGCGGTCGAGGCTGCTTCCACGGGCCATCTTGTTTTCGGCACCCTCCATACGACCAGTGCTGCCAAGACCGTCGACAGGGTCATTGAGGTTTTTCCCGCGAGCGAGCAGATGCAGATTCGTTCGACACTTGCCGACGGGATCCGGGCGGTCATCGCCCAGGTCCTTTTCAAGCGGATCGACAAGAAGGGGCGTTGCGCCGCCCTGGAGATCCTCATCGCAAACTCCGCGGTTCGGAACCTGATTCGCGAATCCAAGACCTTCCAGATTCCCTCCATGATCCAGACGGGTAAGAAATACGGTATGCAGCTTCTGGACGACGCGATTTTTGACCTCCTGAACAAGGGATGGATCAGCGGCGACGAGGCGTACATGAAGGCGAACGACAAGCAGCGGTTCCGGCCGTACCTGAAGAACCCGCCGACAGACTTCACCGAGGCCTGAGCGGCCGGCGGGACACCGATTTTTAAGGGAGGCGAACGATGAGGAAACAGGAAATCGATTACATCCTGGAAAAAATGCTCGATTCCCACGAGAACGTGTCGGATCTGAACATCACGATGGGAAAACCCTTCCAGGTGGAAAGTTCGGGCCAGTTGATCAGCGTGGCTATGGAACCGCCGGTCCGGAGTCTGACTCCCTTCCAGACGGAGATCTTCGCCCTTAACCTGATTAACCAGGACCGGCGGCTGACGGAGATCCTCCTGGCCCAGGGATCGTGCGACTCCTCATACGAACTTCCGGGCAAGGCCCGTTTCCGTGTGAACATCTTTTCACAGAGGGGAAACTTCACCTGCATCCTGCGCAAACTGGAAACCCGGATCCCCACCCTTCAGGATATGGATCTCCCCGAGGCCTTCAAAAAAATGGCTGAAGAGAAGAATGGAATCATCCTCGTGACCGGTGCGACGGGAAGCGGTAAATCGACTTCGCTTGCGGCGCTCCTTGACGATATCAACGAGAAGAAGTCGGTCCACATCGTTACGCTCGAAGACCCCGTCGAGTTTTCCCATCCCCACAAGATGGCGACCTTCAACCAGCGGGAGATGGGGAACGACTTTGATACCTTTTCCAGCGGTCTGCGTGCGGCTCTGCGTCAGGCGCCGAAGGTGATCCTTGTCGGTGAAATGCGGGACCGGGAGACAGTCGAAATCGGCCTGTCCGCGGCCGAGACGGGCCACCTGGTGTTGAGCACCCTTCATACGGTGGACGCCGGCCAGACCATCAACCGCATCCTCGGCATGTTTTCCACTGAAGAGGAAACCCAGATCCGGATCCGGCTGGCCGACACCGTCCGCTGGATCGTCTGCCAGCGTCTCCTCCCCAAGGAGGGGGGCGGCCGTGTCGCCGCGTTCGAGATTATGGGGTCGAACCTCCGGGTGAAGGATACCATCCTTCATGGCGAAGCGGAGGGGAAGACCTACTATGAGATCATCCAGGCAGGAAAGGCCTTCGGGATGATCACCTTCGACGACTTCATTGTTGAACTCTTCAGCAAAGGACTGATCAGTGAGGAGACCGCGAAGGCCTACGCCTCCAACAAGGGGATCGTCGGCCGCGGCATCGACAGTGTCAAGAGCTCCAAGGGGCAGGCGACGACGGATCTCGGTAAACTCGAAGTGGACAAGGATTATGGGAGATCGGCGAAAAGGTCCTAAGTAAAATCCAACGAGAGAGGACGGATCATGGAAAGTCAGGAGATCCTTATGAACGAAGGGGTGTCGGAGGGTTATGACGCCGCGGACAGACTGTTCGACTTCGTGGGAGAGGGGGGGGCGACCGCACTGGTCTGCGAATCCGATCCGGCCGTCCGGGAGAAGATCAGCGACAGCCTCAAGAATCTGGACTACCAGATTACGTCGCCGGAAAAAACCAAGGAAGCCCTCAAGGCGATGCGGTTTCACGTCTTTGACGTCGTGGTTGTAAACGAACTCTTTGATACGACGAATCCGGAAGCGAATGAAGTCCTTCAGTATCTGGAAAACTTGAACATGACGACACGGCGGCGGTTTTTCGTGGCATTGGTCAGCGAAAAATACCGGACGATGGACAACATGGCCGCCTTCAACCGGAGTGTCAATCTCGTCATCAATCTCAAGAGCATCGAGGATACGGGAAAGATCATCAAGCAGGGTTTGGCCGAAAACAAGGCCTTCTATCACATCTTTCAGGAAACGTTGCAGAAGATGGGGAAGGCCTGAGATTTTATCAACAGGCTGTCAGCGGCCGGCAGGAGAGGATTTCAGCGCTTCTACCCGGCGGAGGGCGGCCGCGGCAAGGTCGTTTTGACCCTGGGCTGCATAAGAGGCGGCCAGGCGCAGGAGATAGAGGGGGTTTTTGGGTTCGGCCGCGATCGCCTTGGCGAAGACCGCCTCCGCGCAGGAATGGAGGCCTTCGGTTGCGAGGAGACGGCCCAGGCGGTGCCAGCAGTTCCCCGCGGCCGCAGGCTGAAGCTCCGCTGCACGGCCGTAGGCATCCGCAGCGGCATCCGGTTCTCCCAGACGGACCAGGCAATCGCCGAGACCCATCCAGGAAAGGGGTTCATCCGAACGTGCCGCGAGACAATTTTCCCATGCAGCCTTTGCCCTTTCCGGATCGCCGGCGCGGAAAAAACCGTTCGCCAGGCGGCTGAAAAAAGCAACTTCAGCCGCGGGGTCGATCTCCACGGCCCGTTTGTACTCTGCCTCAGCCCGGACGGGGTCGCCCGCGGCAAGAAGGGCATCGCCGAGAGAACAGCGGTGTTCCGGAGCATCCGGTTCACACTTGGCCAGCTTTTCAAATACCCGCGCCGCCTCAACGGCCCTTCCCGCCGAGATATAAGCCTCTCCCAACGTTTGGAGGATGCCGGTATCCTCCGGTTGGGCAGCCGCGGCCCGCTCGCAGACCGAGACCAGGGCCTCCCCGTTTTTCCCCTCACGATAGATCCGAACAAGTTCGTCGTAGGCGAAGCCGGTGAAGATCTTGCGCGCGAGCTCCTTCCGGAACAGCCGTTCGAAACAGGCTGCGGCTTCCGCTGTTTTCCCGCTGTCGTGAAGCGCCCAGGCCAGGGCGAAGGACTGCGAGTCCTCATCCGGATTTGCCTCGACCCATTCACGACAGACCGGGACGGTCCCGGCGGGACATCCCGATTTCATCGGGCCGCCGGCGCGGTTCCGGCCGGCGGGAATGGAATCGTCGACAGTCATCGGATGCAGAAAAATGCTTTCTTCGAAAGGGGAGGGCAATGCTCAGAGAGAAAGCCCCGGGGACATTTCCGGTCCCCGGGGCGCGATTATCAGCAACCGGTGCAGGAGCCGCAGGCGCCTTCCTGCTGGCTCAAGCCGGAGATCAGCTTGAACCCGCCCCCCCGTGGTGTGGTGATGAATTCCACCGCAATCGGTTTGACCCTTTCAAAAAGGTCCTTTTCGACCAGGTAGGTGACACCCCGGTCATCGAATACCTCGTCGTTTTGTGTTGACTCATCCAGAGCCATGCCCAGAGAGGGCCCCGATCAGCCGCCCTCCTGCATAAGGACCCGGATGGATGCGGGTTCCGTGCGATTCTTAAGGAACTCCTTGATCATCTCACTCGCTTTTTCAGATACGGAAAACATGACAATCTCCTTTTTTCCGGACCATCTTTTGGGTCCGTCAGAATTTCGGCTATATTAGTGATCATTTCTCTTTTGTCAAATGATATTTTTCGACTTGATGTTTTTCAGCTAAGCGTTTAAACCCGTCCCTGAAGATCATCGCTGAAACGCGTGTGACGGGATACGATGAACCTGATGTCCGGGAATTGAGCGAGGAGAACCGCAGGGCGCCAAGGGCGCAGGGCGTGGAGGTCTTGACCTGCGCGCATGCCGTCGCCGGCAGCGGCGTGCCGAACAGGATCGGCATATGTCAGGTCGACGCAATCACGGCTTACACCTTCAGGATCTTCGGCCAGGAAACGAAGGTGGCCGTCGGGGTCGCCCTGCCGCGGATTCCGTTCTTCTCCGGACCGGTGGGGATGTGATCTCCGCCGGACGGTGAAATAGAATAGTGCCGGCCGCCTGTGGTTTTCAATCGCCGGGAACCTGATCACACAGGTCAGGTTCCCGGCGAAAGTTTTTTGGCGACGGGTCAGGGAATCATTTCTTAGCCTTGGCCGGTTTGGCCTTGGCGGCCGCTTTTGCTTTCGCTTTTGCCGGGGCCTTAACCGGTTTGGCCTTGGCGGCCGTCTTTGCTTTCGCTTTTGCCGGGGCTTTGGCCGGTTTGGCCTTGGCGGCCGTCTTTGCTTTCGCTTTTGCCGGGGCCTTGGTTTTGGCGGGGGCCTTTGCCGCGGCCTTCGCCGGTTTTGCCGGCGCCTTCGTTGTTTTTGCCATACGCGTTTCCTCCCTTTCAAATATGCGATTTCGTTTCACTGGGCCCGGCCTGTCCGTGCCCTCCTGCGTGCGAAATCGTTCGCTTCACAAAGGTGATCTTCCGTCAATGAACGTTTTGTAAAGGGCCCCGTTTTACATCCGGACGATGCCCGCTTTTCCAGTTCCGGATCGCTGAACCCCTCGAAATACTCAAATCCCCTCAGACAATTTATCGAGAGCCTAAGGCGTTTCCTCCTTCCGGTTTGCATGGTCTATCGAAGACCCGTGCCGGATCGGAGATGCGGCCGGGAAAAACGGTGGCGGAAATATACCAGAGTTTCGCAGGGATTGCCATAAAAATATTGAAAAGCGTTGAATTTGACAATATCCGGCAAGGGTGTTATTCAAAAAACATAATACTTCGGGAGTTGCCTGCAGAACGTCCCGTCCTGCGGGCAGGCCCGGAAAGCTTAAGCGGAGGCAGGGGGGACGGGATGCCGGGATCACCGGTAAAGATGCCCCGCGTCGGGAGCGGAGCGGGGTCATTCATGGAAGGAGGAAGTGTCATGAGAAAACTGATCGGTCTTGTCGTTTTGATTCTGTTCATGGCCCCCTGCGTTTTTGCGGCAGGGACGGATGCGAAGGGCCCGGCAGGGCAGGTCCTGGTGGAAAAGGCAAAGGCGGAAGGAAAGGTGACGTTTTATGCCAACATCACCTCCGTGGGGCCGATCCTGCAGGATTTTGAAAAGAGATACGGCGTGAAGGCTGAGTATACCAGACTCTCCGCCACCAAATTCATTGCGACCATCCTGACGGAACACGCGGCCGGCAAGCTCACGGCCGATGTTCTTCAGGCGCCCATGCCGGTCCTGGAATTTCTCAAGGAGAAGGGAGTCCTGGCGTCATATTTATCGCCCGCCGCGGCCGGATATCCGAAATGGGCGAACAAGGACGGAAAGATCCAGAGCTTCGGCATCGAATATGCCGCCCTGATCTACAACAGGGAACTGGTCAAACCGGCCGATGTCCCCAAGAAGTATGAAGACCTGACCGACCCGAAATGGATGGGGAAGATCGTCATGGCCGATCCCTCCTCCCATCCGACAACGATCTCATGGCTCGTAGGGCTCAAGGAAAACGTGATCAAATCGGAAGCGGAATGGATGAAGTTCCTCAAGGGACTGGCCGCCAACAAGCCGATGTTCGTGGCGTCGTTCGGTCCCACGCCCGCCCCGATCGAGAGCGGCGAGAAGCTGATCGGCCTCTCCATGCCGAAATACATAATCACCAAAGCGCCCGCACCGCTGGATTGGGCAAAGGTGTCGCAGCCCATGATGGGAACCCCCCGGGGGATGGCGATCACCGCCGGTGCACCCCATCCCAACGCCTCGAGGCTGTTCGTGGACTACTGGTTGTCCCAGGACGCCATGAAGATCCTGGCCGAGAAGGTGGGCGAATATGTCCTGGCGCCGGGGGTGTATCCTCCCATCGCCGGGATCGACAAGGCGAAGGTTATTCCGATCAGGGAACTGTCGGACGATGAAATCAAGAAGTGGGGGGGCGAGTTCAAGAAGATTTTCGCAACGCCGTAGCCTGGAAGTGAAACTTCCTGCGGCAAGCCGCAGGGTATTCTGCATGGAATTTTGATAAAGGGTTCTATTCCGTATTGGCCTGTTTGGATTCCATCAGGCTGTCATGTCGGCCATTGGAGGAAAGAAAAAATAGATGCGGGCAAGTAATCTAAAGGTCAGACCGGTCGCTTCCATTGTCCTGTTGATCATCGTGGCCTTCTTCTGCCGGCCAAGCCCTGTCGGAGGAACATCGGTTGTATGGACTGACAAGGCCGTCTACGACCGGGGTGAAATGATCCGGGTTAATTTTTTTAATGCGCCGGGAAATGACAGTGACTGGATATGTATAGTGCCCGCAGGTTCTCCGGATACCGATGGTGGAGACTACCAATACATGCCCGGAGGACTGGGTCAGGGTTCCCTGATCTTTGCCCCCCGTCCCCCGGGAGAATATGAGGTGAGGGCCTATTACAACTATAGACGCAACGGATACGTGGTGACCGGCCGTTATACCTTTTCAGTGATGGGTGATCCCGCCGAAGAAGGGGCGTCGGATCAGGGTATGGGACCGATCGAGCCCTGCGACTCTGCGGAGACCGAACTTCCTCCGCCGGTTGCTTTTGCCTTACCGCCGAATGTGATTGTGTTGCCCGGAACCGATGTGTATGCGGTTCCCGATGTTGAGGTGGAACTGTTTTTCCAGGGAGGTTGGTGGTGGAGACCCTGGGGCGGCCATTGGTATCGTTCCAAATACCATGATCACGGATGGGCTTATTATCGGGATCTCCCGTCCTGGTATAAAAGAATACCCCGTGATTGGAGACAGGGTTACCGCAACCATGTCTGGGGCGGTCGTCCCTGGAATCCTTCTCATATCAATCAGGGCAATCTTAACAATCATTGGCGCGGTGGTCATTGGCGTAATGATCATGGCTTGGGACGTCCCGGCAAACCGGTCCCGCCTGGCGGTCGTTCCGGCATCCGTAAGCCTGTTGTTGCACCCGGCAAACCCGTCCCGCCTGCCGTGGGTCCCGGTATCGGTAAGCCTGGTGTGGGTCGTGGCGGCAAGCCCGGTGTTGTTCCCGGGAAGCCCGCCCCACCCGCGGGTTCCGCTATCGTCAAACCCGGTGTCGGTCATCCCGGCGGCGGTCCCGGCAAGTCCGCAACGCCGACGGTCGGTCCCGGTGGTGGTTCCGGCAAACCCGCTCCGCCTACAGTTGGTCCAAGTGGGGGCAAACCTGGAGGCGGTCCCGGTGGCGGCAAATCCGGCGGTTCCGGCAAGGCCCCCCTGCGCGGCTTTGGATACGATAATCCACCCGAACCCGGCGGGCGATGAATGGATGTCGTGATCAAGTTCCAATCAGGTTATAAAGATGGAAATCAGCATCAAGGACCTCAATAAGAACTTCTACTCGGAAGGCAAGACCATCGCGGCGCTGGATCACGTCGATCTGACGATCCCGGCCAACCGGATCTTCACGCTGCTGGGGCCGAGCGGCTGCGGCAAAACCACGCTGCTGCGCTGCATTGTCGGCCTGGAGATGCCCGACTCCGGTGAGATCGCAATCGGCGACGAGGTGGTCTTCTCGACAGAAAAAGGCATCTGCATCCCGCCGGACCGGCGGGGACTGGGGATGGTATTCCAGACCTATGCCATATGGCCCCACATGAACGTCTTCGACAACGTGGCCTACCCACTCCAGACCCGTAGCGAACCCAGGGAAGAAATCGTCCGCAAGGTCGCCAAGACGCTCCATTTCGTCCAGTTGGATGGGTTCGAGAAGCGGCCGGCGACGAAGCTGAGCGGCGGGCAGCAGCAGCGCGTCGCCCTCGCCCGGGCCCTGGTCGCGGAGCCGAAGGTGATCCTCTTCGACGAGCCCCTCTCCAACCTGGACGCCAAGCTCCGGGAAGAGACGCGCAAGGAGCTGCGGGCCTTTCTCACGGAACTCAGGATCACCGCCGTTTACGTGACCCACGACCGGATCGAGGCCCTGTCGCTCTCGGATACGGTTGCGGTGATGAAAAGCGGCCGCATTGTCGAAACGGGAACGCCGTGGGAGATCTATTTCGACTCCGACCGGCGGTTCGTAGCGGATTTCATCGGCCGCGCGAACTTCATCGAAGGAAAGGTCGCGGCGGTCGGGGAGCCCTATACGATGATCGATTCCGCCATCGGTCCCATCGCCTGCGAGAAGAAGGTCGAGGCCTCGCCGGGAAGGGCGGCCACGGTGTGCATCCGCCCGGAATTTATCCGGGTGCTCCCGAATAGCCAGCCGGACGGACCCAACATCTTCCGGGGAAGGGTCGAATCCCTGGTTTTCGTCGGAGACGCCTACGAGGGCGAGATCCGGGTCGGGGAAACCCTGCTGATCTTCCGGATCGAACCGACGACCGCCGTTCGGGAAGGCGAGGAGATCGGCCTCCACTTCGACCCGCGTCACTGTTCGATCCTGTTGAATTGAGCAGGTAACGGATGATGCAAAAGTCAAAAACGGCCCTGACGCCGGGGCTGATCGCGATTGTCGGGTTTCTGACCGTCTGTCCCGTCGTCATGCTCCTTCTGGGCAGCTTCAGCGAGGGACTCGGCGCCTTCGGTACCTTCACCCTCCTGAAGTACGTCAAGGCCTATACCGACCCTGCCTTCAGCGAGATTCTCTTCAATACGGTCGTCTTCACCATCGGCTCAGCCGTCGTCGCCACCGTTCTGGCATTGTTTCTGGCCTACCTGAACACGCGGACCGACATCCCCTTCAAATTCATTTTCCGGATCCTCTCGCTGATCCCGATGATGATTCCCCACATCCTGTTCGCCGTGAGCTGGGTCCTGCTGCTCAACCCGTCGAACGGGATGATCAACCTGTTTCTCCGGCAGGTCTTCGGTCTGGAAGGGGCGGCCCTGAACATATACACGCTCCAGGGGATGATCCTCGTGGAGGGGCTTCTGGACCTGCCCATCGCCTACCTGGTCATCGCCCCCGCGATGTCGGCCTTCGATGTTTCCCTGGAGGAGTCTTCCAGGGTGTGCGGGGCCTCGAATCTGCGGACGCTGGCGCGGGTGACCCTGCCGGTCCTCCGGCCGGCCATTCTGGCCGCAGCGACGCTCGTGATCGTCCGGAGTCTGGCCTCTTTTGCCGTACCGTCGGTCATCGGCATGCCGGGGCGGATCTACGTGCTGGCGACCCATATCTACCGCGTCATCGCCACCGGTTACGCCACGGACTACGGGATGGCGGCGGCGGTGGGGATGAGCGCCCTGGCCGCCTCCATTACGCTCATCTTCCTTTACCGGCACCTGACCCGGGAGGGGGAGAAATACGTGACCGTCTCCAGCCGGGGATACCGGCCGAGCGTGATCAACCTCAAGGGAGCCCGGTATCCCCTCTTCGGGATCGTTGCGCTGCTGACGTTCGTACTGATCGTCCTGCCGGTGCTGGTCCTCATCTACACATCCTTCGTCCCTTACTCCATGGTGCCGAGCGCGAAGGCCTTCGCGATGATGGGCTGGAAACACTGGATCGCGGTTCTGAAGGACCCCGTCTCGCTGCTTTCCCTGAAAAACAGCCTTATCCTCGGCGTCGGGGGGGCGACGCTGGGGATGATCCTTTCCTTCTTCGTCGCCTACGTCATCGTCAAGGTCCGCTCGAAGGCCTCCGGTTTTCTCGAATCCTTGAGCTTCCTCTCCTTCTCCTTCCCGGGGATCGTCGTCGGGATCGGTTTCATGTGGTTCTTTGTCCAGACGCCCCTGTACGCCACGATCTGGGCCTTGCTGATCGGCTATATCGCCACCTACCTGCCCTACGGAATCCGGCCGCTCACCAGCGCCTTCGTCCAGATCCACAGCAACTTGGAGGAATCGTCCCGGGTTTGCGGCGGCGGGGCGCTCTACACCATGCGGCGGATCGTCATCCCGCTGCTGATCCCGGGAATCGTTTCCGGGTGGATCCTGATGGCCACCATGTTCGTCCGGGAGCTGAGCCTCTCCGTCGTCCTCTCCCGGCCGGGGACGGAGGTCCTCGCCGTCCAGATCCTCCGGTTCGCCGAAGACGGCCTGTGGGGAATGCTCTCCGCTCTGGGGATTCTGATGATCTTTATCTCCACCACACTGGTGATCATCGCCTCCCGGATCGGGGCGAAACTGACGAAGATGGACCGGTAGAGATCGGCCGCCGCCCATTACGCCGGGGCGGGGATTTTTTTATCCGGGCCGGACGGGGAGCCCCGGCTCATCGTCTGCGCGATTACCTATTTCCGGGACCGCGAGATCCGCACCGCCGAGGCCGGGGAGAGTGTCGAGGAGAAGGAGAGGAAGATCATCAAGAGGATTGGCCGGCCTTTCTCCAGGTCCCTCCCCGTAAGCGAGCGTCCATCCTGGAGCAGATCACCGGAACCGATATCTTCAGTCGGATATCTTCCGGCAGCCGGGACCGCTCAGGCTGCTGCGGCCGCCTGCCTCGGGGATGACCTGTACCTGGGCGCCGATACGTTCCTTCAGTGCCGCGACGTGAGAGATGACGCCGATCAGCTTGCCGTCCTGACGTAGTCCCGCCAGGGTCTCCAGTGCCGTTTCCAGGGCGTCTTCGTCGAGGGTGCCGAACCCTTCATCGAGGAAGAGGGAGTCAACCCGGACATTCCGGCTGGCCATCTGAGAAAGGCCAAGCGCCAGGGCGAGGCTCACGATAAAACTTTCGCCGCCGGAGAGATTCTTCGTGGAACGGATCTCCCCGGCCTGATAATTGTCGATCACATTCAATTCCAGGGGCTGCGCGGCGTCGCGGATGAGGAGATATCGATCCGTCATTTTCCGGAGCTGCCGGTTGGCATGAGCGGTCATCATCTCAAAGGTCAGCCCCTGGGCAAAATTCCGAAATTTTTTACCGTCAGCAGAACCGATGAGTTGATGCAGACCCTCCCAGCGAACGCATTCTTTTTTCTGGGCTTCGATGTTCTTCAGGCGCTCCTCCTGGTTTTTCCTTTGCCTTTCATTGTCGGACAGGCTCTTGACGATGCCGCCAATATCAAGTCTAAGTTCTTTCAGATCGGCGTCACCCGCGCTGATGTTTTCCTTCAGCGTCTCAGCGGATTGATCCGTCAAGTTTTTCTCCCGCTCCCCGGCAAGGGCCTGCGACCTGTCCTGACGGCGGGTGTCAAGTTCCGTTTTTTCCTTGAGGAGGGCTTGCTCCTTTTCAGTGAGCCATTCCCGTTCTTCTTCACCCAAGCGTGATGACAGGTAATCTGCCTCGTCGGCGAATCCTGCCTCTTTGATCCGCTCCCTCCATCGCTGTTCCGCCTGCGCCAGTTCCTTGGCCCGCCGGTCCGTTTTTACTTGCAAGGAAGCGATCTTCTCCTTCAGGGCGCTGATTTCTTTTTCAACTTGCCCATAGTCTTCGCGAGCCTTTTCCAAGGCCTTGCCCGCCCTGTCCATCTCTTCCGCAAGCCGCTTTTCCTCCCAGTCGACTTGCTTCTCGCCGAAAAGCTCCCGTCGGTAACCGCTCAGGGATTCATACTCCTCTTTTAGCCCGTCGCGCTCTTTGCGTCTTGCCGCCTGATCTTTCTCCAGGCTGCCCAGCAGGGCCTGATGTTTCTCAATCGCGGCCTTGAGTTCACTGATCTGTTTCTCCAGATTTGTTTTTTCAGCCTCTTTTACCAGCCAGGTATCTTTGCGCCCGGTCAGGTCTTTCAACAGGGCGTCGACGCCGGCAGGAATTCGGCTGATCCCGAAAGGTTCAACATCCGCAAGGACGGCAGCGCGGGCCTTTTCAGTCTCCTCCGCCAGAGCGGCGCTATCTTTGCCCAGCCGCTCATGATCGCGACCGGCCGTCTCCAGGTTGTGTCTGGCCTCCTGTAAGGCCTTCCCTGCATTGTCAAAGGTCTTTCTTGTTTTTTCCAGGGCCGTCTGCGCCGACTTTTCCTGTTGACCCTTCTTTTCGGCCAGGGCGACAATCCCCCTTGTTTCGGCAATTTTCGCCTGAATGCCGGCAATCTCTTCGCGCACCTTCCCGGCGCGATCCTCCGGTGAAACCTCGATGCTCAATTTCAACAAGGCATCGGCGCACTGTTTTTCGTCAGCGTCCAGCACCGCCCGCTTTTCTGCCGTCTCTTTTTCGGTATGCCCGATTTCGGCTGCGGTCCGAACCCGTTCGGCTTCCAGCTTGTTCAGATGATCCGACGTCTTTTTGAATTCATCTTTCGTTTTCTGAAGCTCTGCCTCCGCATCGCTCAAGACAGGAACATTCCCTTTTGCATAGGGGTGTTCCGTTGCACCGCACAATGGGCAGGGTTTTCCGTCCTCCAGGTGTTTTCTTTCTTCCTCGAGGTCGCGGATACGGCTGAGGAGCGATACCTGCGTTTCCTGTGAGACCATATCCTTTTCCAGAAGGGTTTTTTGATCGGTGCAGGATTTGATCTCTTCCAGGATCCCGACGCTGCCGGCGTTTAATGCTTCCAGCTTCGTTTTCAGGCCGTTCAGGGCCGTGGATGTTCGGTCAATCCGTTCACTTGTTTCGCCTGTCTGAACCAGAAGACGTTCGCGTTCTTTGAGGGTCTCCATCTCGTTACGCCACTGATCGATTTCACGTCCCTGTAGGATCACTTTGATTGCACCCGTCAGGTCATTGAGATCATTTTGACTTGTTTCAAATGCCTGGCGGATTTTTTCATGATCGGTCTCTCTTCTGGCGCACTCGGCATGGGCGGATTCCTTTTTCCCGGCCCCAGTGGAAAGCGCTTTCATTGCCTTTACACGCTTGGCCTCAATATCCCGAAGCAATGCAAATCCCCTCTCGATGGCGCTGAGGTTGGTCATCAACGCGGCATCAACGGCGTGTTTCGTCCGGTACTCACGGATAGCTTTTAGGGCGGCATGAGCCTTCTTTTGTTCCTGTTCCCCGCTTTTGACAAAGCTTCTGTAGCCCTCCCCCTGTTTCTCGATCTCCCCAACCGTCTTGTCCTTCCCTGCGAGCTGCTTTTTCTGCTCACCCAACCGGGCATCGAGGTCACGTACCTTTTTGATGACCTCCCTTTCCGACATCTGTCTGGCTCGCGCCTCATTCAGCAGGGCCTCTGTGGTCTGTCTTACGGCCAGCGCCTCTGCACCGGCCTTCTCCTTTTCAGGTAAAATGGCGACGGCGCCCCGGAGTTCCCTGATCTCACTGTCCTGCAACCCCCGCAAAACCGTTACCCCCCGGTAATCGCCTTCCAGCCCGAGGGCCTTGCGGGATTTTTCCAGCTTTTTGGATTCCGGCGCAAACGCGAGGCTTCGCTGCTCGAAACCCTGCTGCTTCTTATCCAGTTCCCCCAGTTCTTTCTCCAGGACAACCATCCCCTCAAGCCAGGCCAAGGCCTTGCCCATTTCCTTCACTTGCCCGGCAAACTCCGTTTCCCGTTGCTGTTTTTTTGTTAAACCGGTCCGCAAATCCCGTTCTTCGTCTTCACTCAAAATCTGAATGCCTTTGAGTTCGGCCTGCAAAAGCTCACGTATTTCGATCTCTTTCGCGCGGCGCTCGTGAACTTTCAC
>JAFGRP010000162.1 GCA_016935075.1 Deltaproteobacteria bacterium
AGCGCGCGGAGCTTTTTTCGCGGGCCGCTCATCAGGCGCTGCAGGATGGGAAGCGCAAACGCGGCGGTCTTTCCCGTTCCGGTCTGGGCCATCCCCATGACGTCCCTGCCCTGAAGAACGGCGGGCATGGCTTTAAGTTGAATCGGCGTCGGCGCCGTGTAACCCAGGGCCTCAATGCCCGTTTCGATCTGCGTGTGTAGATTAAACTGTTTAAAACTCATTCAATTCCCTTCTCAATGTTAATGTTGTCTTTCTTTTGTTGCTGCCGTTTGGCCATTTTCTCGCTCGCCTTTCTTATGCGCTCGAGCTCCTTTTGCCGCTTGATAAACTTGTTCTGACTTTGCTTCGCCATATTCCTCCTCTCTTCTTCCGGTCTGCCTCCCCAAAGCCGGTCTATTTTCAGGCGCAAAAAAACCCAGAGGCCTTTATTGCAGGCTCTGGGTGGGGGAGACAGCCAAAACCAAATCTGAAAGCACGGCTTATATAGACCTTTCCACCGCCGATGTCAAGGATTAGTTTCCTGGATTAGTTTTCCTCCAGCCAGGCCGGAACCCGCTTCCAGCCGTCTCGCATCCGCTTGTGGATCGTTTTGCATTCCGGCTCAAGGCCGCCCAGAAGCGCCCAGAAGCGGGGGGAGTGGTTCATGCAGACCGTGTGACACAGTTCGTGCAGCAGGACGCAGCGGACCCAATCGCGCTCCAGGAAGAGCAGCTTGAAGCTGAGACTGATCGTTCCCTTCGGCGAACAGCTCGCCCAGCGCGTCTTTGGACCCCGGATGAGGGCCTCGTTGAACTTGAAACCGTTCTGCCCGGCAAGACGGGTCAGCCAGGGAACGATCTCCTCCCGCGTCCGAAGCCGCAGCCAGCCCTTCAGCGCGTCCCGGCAGGCGTCGCGGTCGTGAACGGCGCCGTAGACGGCGATCCCCCCCGGCCGGTCGATGTGCGCCCCGACGATCCGCGTATTCGTCGGGCGATATTCGATCCGCCACGACTCCCCGAGGGCCGGAAGGTCCAGGGTCTCCGGCAGCGCGTCCGTCTTTCTTCGGCCGGTCTTTCCCGCGGCCTCAGCGTCAACGGCACCCTCCGCGAACCGCAGGAGATGCGCCTCGATCCAGGTCCGCTTATTCTCTACAATTCCGGGGACCCTGCGCAGATCAAAACCCAGGGGCGCCACCACCGTCAGTCCCGCCCGGGGGGAAATCGTGAGGCGGACACTCCGCGCCCGCTGTGAGGTCCGGATCCGGTATTCGACCACCTTCCCCTGATTCAATACCAGGCTCTGATTCACCCTTGTCCGCTCCGTTGTCCGCCCCGCCTCCTTCCGGGCCCGTTCCATTCATGCCAGGGTGTCCAGGTGACTTTTGACGCCCATCCTTCCCCTTTTATCACATGGGTGTAAATCATCGTCGTCGATACATCCTTGTGCCCGAGCAGCTTCCGGACCGTATGGACTCCGTTTATTTTCGTTTGACAGTGATCATATCTTATGTCAATTTCTTTCACAAGAATTAAGAACTCAAACAATGAATTTGATCTCCCGCTCCCAGGGGGATGCGGTTCATCCCGCACCCGTCAGGCACGATGAAAATGATGTGATGGGAAGGTTCGGATGAAATGGATCTTGTATACGGAGGAGTTCAAAATGATCATACGAAATAAAGGAATCAACCCCCTTTTGTGGATAGGACTCATCGGCACGCTGACTATTGGCACAAGTTTCATTACGGATGCATACCGGGCATTCCGCGGAGATCACAATATCTGGTGGACCCCTCATGCCATGATGTTGCCCGTGGAAGAAACGAGGGGCAATTTTGAAATCTACATCGGAGGAAAGCCTTTACAAAAGCACCTTGATGATGGGACCCTTTTTTCCATGGATAAGAATGGAAAGCAGTACTCTATTGTCTCCAGAGATGTTGCCGTACGCCTGAACAACTGGGACAGGACCAAGGCATCCATTCTGGGGTATACCACCATGAGCGGCTTCGCATTCGGGGTGGCGATCACCCTGTTGGTCATAGGTCTGATTCAAATTTTTCAACACGGGAAGCAGTCCCGCTAACGCATGCGCGCATTCAACCGCCGCAAGAACCGGCGACGGGTGACGCCCACATCGGACGAAAAAGAAGAAATGAAGAAACCATCGCCGCTGACCTGCTTTCTGCTCGGGATCGTCTTGTCAGTCGCCCTGCACTGCCTGCTTCCGCTTCAACGGGTCATCGCCTTTCCATGGCGGCTCGCAGGTCTTGTGCCGCTTCTCGCAGGCATCGTCTTGAATTTACTGGCGGATCAAGCATTGAAGCAACACGGAACCACGGTCAAGCCGTTTGAGAAGTCCAGTGCCTTCGTCACGGATGGGGTGTTCCGGATCAGCCGCAACCCCATGTATCTCGGGATGACGCTTGTTCTCCTGGGCATCGCTTTGCTTCTCGGTTCGCTCACCCCGTTGGCGGTGGTCATCCTTGTCCCCATTCTGTTTGACCGCGTGTTCATCTCCCCGGAGGAGAAGATGCTGGAGCAGACATTCGGAGACCCGTTTCGGGAGTATCGGAAACGTGTCCGGAAATGGATCTGAAAGAGGTGACCGGATTGATGGTGCCTGCCCTGATTGTCTGGGCAGCGAGGATCGCATTATCCATCCCGAAACGGCAAAAATCCTCAACCGGCTGATGCCGCGCTCCCGGGTCGTTCTCATGCCGGAAACGGGTCACGTCCCGATGTTCGAAAAGCCGCAGCAGTCCGCCCGGGACTACCTGACGTTCCGGACCTCATTGCAGCAGTAGAAACGGATTATTGCTCCGAGTTTGCAGCGGCAACCGGTGTTTGGTGAAAAGGTTCCCGTGAAATGCTCTACAGTCTTTCCGCCGATCTGATCCTGATCGTTCACCTCGCCTTTGTCCTCTTTGTGGCGCTGGGCGGCCTTCTCGTGCCGCGCCGGCCCCGGCTCATGTGGCTCCATCTTCCGGCCGTCGTCTGGGGCGCGCTGAGCGAGTTTCTCGGAGTTTTCTGTCCTCTGACGCCATTGGAAAGTGCGCTTCGGGAACTCGGAGGCGGGAGCGGTTACGAGGGAGATTTCTTCGCGCACTATCTCACGGCCGTCATCTACCCTGCCGGGCTCACCCGCGGGATTCAGATCGCGCTCGGCTTCGGCGCGCTTCTGCCGAACATGGCAATCTACGGTTGTTGGCTGCTTCGGAAGAGACGGTCCCGATCCCGGCGCGGCGTCTAATTCCAATTCCAAATCAAAGCGCTATCTTCGTTGGCTTCGTCATCGGCTCCTCGACATACTATTGATGTATGCCTGC
>JAFGRP010000163.1 GCA_016935075.1 Deltaproteobacteria bacterium
ATGCGACGACAAACGCCGTATCGGCTTCGATATGGCGGCGCACCTCTTTGGTCAGGCGGAAGGTCTTGCCGGAACCGGCCGAGGCGGTGACAAAGAGGCTTCTCACCATGGGCGGCCTCCCGTCCGGTAGAGGTCCGGCTTGAGGCAGAGCGCCTTGCAGGGGCAGTAAGAACAGCCGGCGGCGTGGTAGTTGGGGGCGAAGCGCTCCGCCTCCAGCATCCGGTCGAGCCGCTGCGCGATGCGCTCCATCGTCGAGTTACAGTCGGCCAGTTCCCGCTCCGCAAGCGGGCCGTAACAGTCGCCGCGCACTTTCGGCCGCAGAAAGATATGGGCCGCATCGAGCAGGTCCGGAGTCGCTGTTCGGCTGTGCAGGGCGAGATAGGCATAGATGAGGAGCTGGAACCGGTCGTCGAACGAGTCGGTCTTATCGACCAGGTCAGTCAGCCGATGCCTTTCGGCGTGCCTTCCCTTTTCCCTGTATTTCAGGTCGGCGATCAGCAGCTTTCCCGCGTGACGCTGCAGCCGGTCGATGCGCCCCCTGAGGTGGTAAAGGCCTCCGCCGAAGGGGGCGGTCAGATCGAGTTCGGCCGCCGTCACCTCGTCGGAAAAAAGGAGCCGCCTCTCCGGTTTTCGTTCCCATGCGGCGATATCGGCAAGATAGCTCTGCACGATCGCCTTGCGGACGGCGTGGTCGGGAAGCTTTGCACACAGTTCCGCGTCTCCTTCCCACTTCTTGTCAAACAGGAGACGCCATCGATCGATGGCGGGATGATGATCCTTCAATTCCGCGAAGAAATGATGGAGGAAATTTCCGATGAGGAGATTGGCATGCTCTTCGTCTTCAAAGTAGGGCGGCGGCCTCACCTCTTGCATCTCTTGGAGGATGAAGCGGTACGGACAGGTGAAAAAAAGATCGAGCGAGCTGAAGGACCACTTGTGCATCCGGAGTCGTTCGCGCAGTTCATCCGTGTTCTCTATGGCCGGGACGGCAGCCGGCACATTGAATGGCGTAGGGGCCATCAGACGCTTCACCGGTTTTTTGCCGAACTCGGTGGCAAGGAACGAGAAATGGGGCGACGGCGCATCGCCGTTTGCCTGATCATAGAGGGCAGCGATGTGGGTTGTACAGCCGAACGAGAGGAACTGCCGCAGGCTGAGATCGTCCGCCTCGAACCGGGCCCGGTGGATGCGCGGCAGATGGATCATGTTCAGATAGGGGCCGCTGAAGGGCTTTCGGGGGAAGATGCCGCTGTTCATCGGCAGGAGGATGGCTCGCTGATAGGGGATGCCAGTCACGTCGCCCATCCCCACCACCTGTATCGGTGCGCTGCGCCTGCCGTGCAGCCTCAGTTTCTTCGCAGCGATCAGATGCTCGGCGATGGCCGGCCATTCATCGCCCATGAACGGGCGAAGCCGCGTCAGTTCGTCGCACAGGGTGATCGCCCCCTCGAATGCGGAGCGGTCGGCTTCATCGAATTGATTCCACCGGGCGGTGAGTTCGGCCACGAGTTCCCGCCGCACAGCGGCCGGAGCCTTGTTGCTGCGGATCGCATCCCGCAGGCGTTGAGCCGCAGCGAAGTGGGTGAAGGGAAGCCACGGCACAAAGTTGACCTGCCCGCCGAGCCTCCGGAAGAGAAGTTCCCACAGATAGAACGAGAGCCTCTCGTCGAGAGGCACGATCAACAGCTGTTCCGCATCACCATGCGGCTTTCGTAAAAAATCGTTGATCTCACCGGCGAGGAGCGCCGGCAGGGCGGCCCGTTCGGCAATTTCCGTGAAATGGAGTCCCTCGCCCGTATTGCGCCGTTCGGCGATTCCGATGCGCCGGACGAGCGACAGGGCCGTTTCATATTCGGGCAGCTCCATCGGCATGTGGGGACCGAAAAGAGGGGGGTCGATAAAGAGCCGGTCGTTCGGGATACAGCTGAAAAAACGACGGCTTACCGGAGTCATGAGCGGCAGGCCGACGAAAAATTCGCGATCGCCCGGCGTGAGACCGGCAAACAGCGCCTCTTCAAAGGGCGGATAGAACCGCCCCTCATCGGCAAGGAGGGCGCGGAACGTCTCCATCGCGGCAAAGAACCGATCTATCCGTTCACGCTGTTCAGGGGCGATCCGGTCAAGGGCATACAACTCCTTGCCGCTCACTGAGAACTCGGCGATGGTGGCGAGAAAAGTCAGGAGCCGCTGGGTGTCGGCCGGGGGCAGGGAGACGCCCTGTTCCTGGCGCCGAAGCCCATGGAACCTGAGAAAGGCCTCATCCTCCGGCATGGCCGTGCGGCCGGTCGCCTTGGCGATACGGCGGATCTTGTATTCGTCGAAGGAAAGGATTGCCGGAAGGAGACCGCCGATCCGGGTGTGGACGAGGTGGTGCAAGAGGTCGCGGCCGCGGCCCGTCATCGAAATGACCGTGAATCTGCTCATGTCGGGATGATGGGCGCGGAGCCGCTCAATGAGGGCATTGACCGCGGAACGGCGGTCGTCCGGCAGAAGGTCGGGATGATATGGTTCCATGATCGCCTATCTTATCCTGAAATTCTTACATCTGCTACGTCTTTTTCTACACCCGATTCTGATTCACCTTGACAATTGAGATCCAATCCATTAGCGTTCCACCAAGATCAGAACATGGGAGAGATAAACTATGATCGGCGTGCTGATTACCACCCACGGCAACCTGGGAAGCGAATTGATCAAGGCGGCGGAGTTGATCAGAGGTACGATGAAGGGGATCATTCCCGTTTCGGTCGACCAGACCAAGGGGGTCGAAGATCTGAGAAAAGAGATCAGCACGGCGATCAAGAAGCTGGATCAGGGACAGGGGGTTCTGATTTTGACCGATCTATTCGGCGGAACACCGTCCAACATTTCCCTTTCCTTTATGAAGGCGGGGAAGGTGGAGGTGATCACCGGCATCAATCTCCCGATGCTTCTGAAGCTGCCCGACATCCGGGGAAACATGTCATTGAAGGAATTTGCGCAGAACATTAAGGATTACGGAATCAAGAACATCTCCCTGGCCAGTGAAATTCTGAGCAAGAAAGTCGTCGGATAGGCCATTGCAAGCCTCATTGGATATAGCCCTGGTGCGGGTCGATAACCGTCTGGTTCATGGTCAGATTCTGGAAGCTTGGGTCCCCTTTCTCAAGGCTTCCTGTATCGTCGTTGTGAATGATCAGGCAGCCTCCGATTTCTTCCACGAAACGGTGATCCGGATGGCGGTTCCCAGAGGGGTTAAGGTCATCGTCTGCAGCGTCGCTGAATTTTCGGAAACCTACCCCTTCAACCGGGGCCGCGGTCCGAAGACCATTGTTCTTTTCAGCAAGGTTTCCGACGCCTTGACGGCCCATCGTCTCGGATTCCTCTTCGATCAGTTGAATATCGGCAACATCTACAACGAGGAGTGCAAACTGTGCTGCACCCCCGCCGTCCTTCTGAGCAACGACGATATCCATGACATCATCGACCTTCAGGATGCCGGTGTGAAGATCGAATTGCGGCAGGTCCCTCGGGAAAAACCGATCGATCTTTTTGAAATCGTTCGGACCATGCAATCTTGACGAACTCGTAAAAAGTCGTCATTCCCACTTTCGCAGGAATGACGGAAAAGCGGATCCTATGATCATGAATGTCCTGATCGTATCCTTTGTCGGCGGGATCCTCTGTCTGGACCGCATTTTCGCACAGGCCCTGATATCCCGGCCGATTGTGGCGGCCCCCGTGATCGGTCTGATCCTGGGCGATCCGTATACGGGTCTGATCTCCGGCGCTTTCATCGAACTCTTCTGGATCGACCGCCTTCCGATCGGCGCCAGCATCCTTCCCAACGATACCATCGCCGCCGTCTTGATCGCCGCCGGCGCCATCGAGAGCGGACGAATCATGGGACACCTGCCGCAAGGGCTGATCGCGCTCGCCGTTCTCATTTTTATTCCGCTTGCCGTTCTTGCGCAAAAGATGGAGATGCGGATCGTCCGAGGCAATGAGAAACTGGCCAAAGATGCGTTGAGCGGCGCCGCGCGCGGAGATGTCCGTTCCATTTCGAAAAACCATCTCCGCGCGGCCCTGAGGGGCTGGCTTCTTCCGACAGGTATGATCCTGATTGCGCTTCCGCTCGGCGTGGGCGTGATGACCTGGACCTATCCGCGTCTTGCGCCCTGGATTATCCGGGGTTTGAACCTGGTGTACAGCCTGATTCCTCTGATCGGAGCCGCGGTCGCGCTGAATACCGTCAACCTGCGCGGGAAGCTGCCGATCTTTTGTGCCGTGTTTCTCATGATGACGGTTGTTTTGCATTATATCCGCAATGTTTGAATCATGGACCATGATGACCTGACCATCGGTGAATATGAAGAAGGGGATCTTGTCGAAATCCTGGAGATCGACAAAGATTCATTTCCGACGCCCTGGTCGCCGGAACTTTTCCGAAACGAGACGGCCAATCCTCTCTCCCGGATCGTTGTCGGAAAGGCTTTACAGGCTCGAAGACGAGCGGTTGTCGGATATGTCATTTTCTGGCGGGTTGCGGATGAAATTCACCTCCACAACATCGCGGTCCGGAGGGAGCTGCGAAAGCGCGGGATCGCCTCCCGGTTACTGTCCAAAGTGATCCGGGATTGTCGAACGGAAGGGGCGCGGTTTGTAACCCTTGAGGTCCGCAGCTCCAACCTCCCGGCGCAGAAATTGTACGAAAGCTTTGGACTTTCCCTGAGAGGCGTCCGCCGCGGCTATTACACGGATACGGGGGAGGATGCCTTGATCATGTCGGTGGACCTGGAGCAGCTTCCAGCGGGCGCGGAACCGCTATCGGGACTGCGTGGAGCACGGAATGGAAACAGCGCATGAAAATTCATCCATGGCGACCGGAAGGGTGATCGGAAATCCGGGGGTCGCCCCGGACCACTTTCTGCTTACCCTCAGGCTGCCTTCCGAATTTGCCACCCCTCAACCGGGGCAATTCGTCATGATCCGCGACCCGGAGCGGGATGAACCTCTGCTGCCAAGACCTCTGAGTGTTTACAGATTTCACCGGGAGAACGATCAGGCGATCATGGATCTGCTCTATCGTGTCACGGGTCGGGGGACTTCCCTGTTTTCCCGCATGAAGCGCGGCGCTTCATTGAACGTCCTGGGTCCCCTGGGTCGGGGGTTCACCCTGCAGCGCGACGTACGGCAGGTGATCCTTCTCGCCGGCGGCGTCGGCGTGGCCCCGATGACCTTTTTGCTCCATGAAGGCTATCTTAGGAATACCTCTCCCCAGGAAATCATAATCACCGCCTATGTCGGGGCCCGAACGGCGAAACTCCTGACGGGTCTGGACCGGCTGAAGGGTTTCTGCAACCTCCGGACGGCCACCGACGACGGCAGTGCAGGGTATCACGGCCTCGTCACCGATTTTCTGCGCTGCGATATCGGCGGCTACGAACCGGAGAAAACGATTATCTACGCCTGCGGACCCTCCGCGATGATCCGATCTCTCGGGTTGATCCTGAAAAAATCCACCATCCGTTGCGAGGTTTCCCTGGAGGAGAGGATGGCCTGCGGCATCGGCGCCTGCCTGGGGTGCGCGGTGAAGGTCAAAGACGTGCAGGGGTCAAGCGCTTACCGGAGGGTCTGCCGGGAAGGCCCGGTTTTCGATATCCGGGAGATTGCCTTGAATTTCCGCCCGGCCGAACAGGACATAAGGTTATGAAATCGGATAAGAAAGGAATGAACCCTCTTGCACTTGGGGTGAAAATCGGCGGCCTTGAACTCAAAAATCCCGTCATGACCGCTTCGGGAACCTTCGGCTATGGCGAGGAGTTCGCCCCGTATTGCGATTTGAACCGCCTGGGGGCGGTTGTGGTCAAGGGGCTTTCCCTCGAACCGCGTCCGGGAAATCCGCCGCCCAGGCTCATGGAAACCCCCTGCGGGATGCTCAACGCCATCGGGCTTCAGAACATCGGCGTCCGGGCGTTTATCAATGATAAATTACCGTATCTCCGGCAGTTCTGCGTCGCCGTCATCGCCAACATCTTCGGCGAAACGGCCGACGAATACCGCCGCGTCGCGGAAATCCTGAACGGCGCCGAAGGCGTGCACGGCATCGAGGTCAACATCTCCTGTCCGAACGTAAAAAAAGGGGGCGTCGCCTTCGGCGCCGTTCCAGACGTTGCCGCCGATGTCACCAAAAAGGTCCGGGCCGTGACCGGTCTTCCCCTCATCGTCAAACTGACGCCG
>JAFGRP010000164.1 GCA_016935075.1 Deltaproteobacteria bacterium
CCAGCATGTCGATCGCCATGTTCAGGGCGGCAGTTCCGGTGCGCTTGCCGACGCGGCACTGCAGCATCCACAGCTTACCCTCCTGGATGGTGAATTCGATATCGAGCATATCGGTGAAACGCTTCTCCAACTTGGTCCGGATGGCGTCCAGCTCCCGGTAGGTCTCCGGCATGGCCTGCTGCATGCTGATGAGGTGTTTGTTCTGTTCGTTCTTGGTGTCGTCGTTGATCGGATTCGGTGTGCGGATACCCGCCACAACGTCTTCGCCCTGGGCATTCACCAGCCATTCGCCGTAAAACTTGTTGTCGCCGACGGCCGGGTCACGGGTGAAGGCCACACCGGTGGCGGATGATTCGCCCATGTTGCCGAAGACCATCGCCTGGACGTTGACCGCGGTTCCCCAGTCGTCGGGAATTCCCTCGATCCGGCGGTAGGAGACGGCCTTCTTGCCGTTCCAGCTTTTGAACACGGCCGCGATGCCGCCCCACATCTGCTCCAGCGGGTCGTCGGGAAAGGGTTTGCCGAGGTGCTGTGCGACCAGGTCCTTGAATGTCCCGGCAAGCGTTTGGAGGTCGTCGGCGCCCAGATCGGTGTCGGACTTGCAGCCCTTCGCGTGCTTGACTTCGTCCAGCTTTTCATCAAGGATCTTGCGGATCCCTTTTCCCATGGCAGGTTCCAGGCCTTCCGCTTTTTCCATCACCACGTCCGCGTACATCATGATCAGGCGCCGGTAGGAATCCCAGACAAAACGGGGGTTGTTCGTTTTTTTGATCATGCCGGGGATGGTAACAGCGGACAGGCCGACGTTGAGAACGGTGTCCATCATGCCGGGCATGGAGGAGCGGGCGCCGGAGCGGCACGAGATAAGCAATGGATTGACGGCGTCTCCGTATTTCATGCCCATGATCTCTTCGGTCTTTTTCAGCGCGGCCGGAACCTGGTCGGCCAGTTCGTCCGGGAGCTTGCAGCCGCCGGCGTAATAGGCGGTGCAGCATTCGGTGCTGACGGTGAAGCCTGCCGGCACGGGGATCTTCAGGGAGCACATTTCCGCCAGGTTGGCGCCTTTGCCGCCCAGCAGGTTCTTGTCGTTTGCCGCGCCCTCGGCGGAACCGCCGCCGAAGGTAAACACATACTTAGCCATAAATCATACTCCTCCTTGTTTTTTTGTTTTCGACCATTTCATAACTCAAAAAACCGGCGCCAATTGGGAAACCGGCGACATTCTGATTCAATAACCCGTAACGCAGCCCATGTCCTTGAAGACACCGCCGCGGTCTGATTTTTATATCCCCTGCTGCGGACGTCTCAGAACTTGACCTGCGGCGCCGCCTTGGCGGCCGTCGGGACCTCGAAGAAGGCGGCCTTTCCGAAGCCGAACATTCCGGCCAGCAGGTTTGCCGGGAAGCTCCGGATTGCCACATTGTAACCCCGGACGGCGTCGTTGTAACGCTTTCGCTCCACGGAGATCCGGTTCTCCGTTCCCGCCAGTTCATCCTGGAGCCGGATGAAATTCTGATTTGACTTGAGGTCCGGGTATTGCTCCACGACGACGAGAAGGCGGCTCAGGGCGCCGGTCAGCTCATTGTTGGCGCTGATCTTGTCCGGGACCGTGGCCGCCCCGCCCACGCGCGCCCGGGCGTTGGTTACTTCCACCAGGACATCCTTCTCCTGTTTGGCGTAGCCCTTGACCGTTTCCACAAGGTTCGGGATCAGATCATAGCGCCGCTGGAGCTGATTCTCCACCTGCGCCCAGGCCGATTTGACCCCTTCGTCCAATGTGACGAAACGGTTATAGTTCCCCTTAAAAAAGGAGTAGATCAACCCCGCCAGAATGACGATTACGACGACGGCGATGAGGAGAGTTTTCTTTCCGCTGGTCATGCTGTACCTCCTGAAAAAATAATGGGGACGGAGCCCCTATGGGTTCCGTGAGAAAAAAGGGGCTCCGTCCCCCTGTTTCCCTGTTTCCATCCGGTCGATGATCCCGCAGAGGCGGTTGACCTCCTTCAGATAGTTCCGGAAGACCTCCAGCGCCTCGGCCGGCGAAAAACGATCCGTTTTCCCCCGGATCTCCTCGCATTTCAGGAAGACGGCGGCATCGATGCCGAAGGCCGCGCCCGCAGCCGCGATGGCATCACGTTTCCTTCTCGGGATTTCCAGGTTTTTCAGATAGAGGAGGGCGCCAAAGAGCGATACAAAGGCCGTGAGCGACGCGCCGATCAGCTCGCGAACCTTTCCCGGTTTCCCTCCCGTCGCAAGGTAGGCGCTCCGGAGGTGGAGAAGCTTGCCCCGGAGTTCCCGTTCAAGCTGGAGCCGGATGTGGCGGGGATCGAAGGCAAGCGGTGCGAGCACGTCCTCGCCGGTGACGACGAGGTAGCTCCGCCTCATGTTCAGGAATTCGATGGGGTAGGCGTCCTGCGAGCCGGCAAGATATTCGCGGGTCATGAAGAGGGGAATCGCGACGTTGCGTTTGCGCCACCTGCCGACCGTCTCGAAAACCCTGTCGAGCCGCTCGATTCCCCGTTCGGTGAGCATAATCAGGAAGTTGATGTCCGACTTTCCGGGGACGTAATCCTCCCCGGCGCCGCTTCCGTATAGAATGATGGAAATCAGATCAGCCCCGAAGATGTTCCGGTAGTCGCCGGTGATTTCGGGAAATATCTCTTGAGGGTTTTTGGGAATTTTCGCC
>JAFGRP010000165.1 GCA_016935075.1 Deltaproteobacteria bacterium
TCTGCCGCTGGCGGTCATGCTGCCCATACTGGTGCGGGCCGTCCGCGGCAGAAAGCCAGGCGCAGCCAACGGCACCGTTTTCCGTGACAGGGATCTGCTGAGACGTCTGTCGAGAGAACTCGATCGCGTCGAAAAGAACTGCCGCGCGGCTTCGTGGGATGAGGCGTCAATCGGGACGGCATTGTCGGTCTTCCGCGTGGCAGGCGCACTGGCCATTGGTCGTCGGGCTGTCCAGACGCCCGCGGCGCCGGACAGCGGCGGCCTTGAAGGGCAGCTCAAACTCCGCAAGGGCTTCTGGCCCCGGACAAAGGTGCTGGTGTCCGCGAGCCTCACCCCTGAAGAGATGGCCAATGAACTGGCCGGCGCGAACTGGCAGGAGGTCGGCAAGGCCCGACAGAAAGCGTTGCTTGACGAAACCCAGAGGGCGTTTGCTGCGTTCAACGATGCCCGCTATGCAACGCCGGGGAGTGCCGCCGGCCGGGAGACGCTCGACGGTGCGCTGAAGACGGGCTTGCGGCTGCTGCATGCGTTGCGGCGCGACCATTGCCGGGCCGTGCGAACAGTGCGTTGGGCAGCCGGAGGTTGCGCACGGTGGAGGCGGGAATGGAAACGATCCTGAGCCTCGTCCGTCTCTGCGAACGTCTGCTCCGGGACGGCTGGAATATCGACTGGATGAAGCTCCGTTTTTCGCGCGGCGAAGAGGCGCTTGTCGTCCTCTTCGCGTTGGCGGCGGCAGCGGCCGTGGCCTTCTTCGTCGGGCGTCGGAGCCGGAAAGTCCCGGGAAGGGCGGGTGTCGTCCTCCCGGCGCTCCCCCCGTCGCTTGCCCCCGGCCCGGGGCGGTGGGAGCGGCGTCTGCCCGCGGTTCTTGTTCTGGCCGGGCTTGTCTTCTTCCTGATCGCGCTTGCCGATCCCTACATCACCTTCATCAAGCAGGAGGTGACCAATCCCGGCCGGCGCATCCTGATCCTGCTGGATGCGTCCGGCAGCATGGGCGGCGGGTCGTATGAAAACCGGTTCAAAAAGACGATGACGGCGCTCAAAGTCAGGTATGTGGAGCCTTTCTATACGGCGACCGCCGCGGCCGAGTACTTCGTCCGCGCGCGGATGAAGAGCGGCTACCAGGACCTCATCGGTCTCATCGAATTCGGAGACGAGTCATACGTGATCAGCCCTTTCAACACGGACTACGAGAACGTCCTGACCAGCATCCGTCTCCTCTCGGATCCGGAGGAGTACCGGCGTTTCGACAATTCCGGCACGAAGATCGCCCAGGCCATCAACCAGGGCGTCAATCTTTTCAAAACCTTTGCATTTTTGAAGTCTTCGGGAAACATCATGGTGCTCATTTCCGACGGCGAAGATATGCAGGTCGAGCACGAAGGACGGAAACTCGACGACATTCTTGCCGAGAGCAGCAAGAACAAGGTTCCCATATTCTTCATCCGTATGGCGAGCGATAAACCGCTCGGGCACCCGGCCACCAACGACCAACTCTGGGGCGCTGCGGTTGAAAAGACCGGAGGAAAGCTCTATGCCGGCGCCAATGCGGACGTGATCGTCCAGGCCTGTGACGAGATCAACAAGATTGCGGCAGGCCGGATTCAGTACACCCGCTACAGCGCCCGAACCTCCCAGTACCCCTTCTTCGCGCTCGCTGCTGTGCTCTGCTGGAGCCTGGCGCTTGCACTGTGGCTCGTATTTCGGCTCTTCCGGAAGTTTCCCTAAAGATCAAGGAGGGATGCCATGAATAAAATATTAGGAACCGCGGTGGCGATGGCCCTGTCAGTCATACTGGCGTGCGGCGCCCTGGCCGTCGGCTTCTACCATCTCGATGTTGGGCGTGCTCAGGAAGCGCTGGCGACATTCGACGCCGCCCGGGCGGACCGCATCTATATGCGCCTGGAGACAATGCTGGAGATCGGAAGGCATATTCCCTGGATATTCGAAAAGGTGCGCGAGGATCTGCAGGTTCGCAGGATCCGTCTCGCCTACTGGCGGCGGGACTATGCGGCGATCCTTGAAAAAACGGCCGCGTCCGGGGAAGAGGAGAAGACGCTCAGCCCGTCGCTGCGCTTCATCCGGGCGAACGCCCGCTACCGCGCCATCACCGGGAAGCAGAGTCGCGAGAAGGTCATCCGGGATCTCGGGCTGAGCATTCGCGATTATGCCAGGGTCGTCGAAACCGAGCCGGCGTTCACCGACGCGGCCTTCAATTACGAGTTCCTGCTGATGCTGCGCGAGGACATTGCCGGCGGCAGGCAGCCGTCCCCCTTCAGACGGCCGGGAACGCTGGGGGCCAAACCGGATCAGATGAAAGGCGTTCATGGCGATCAGGGGGCAGAACCGTCCTTCAAGACGCCGCAGCAGATGAAGGTTCTGGTCCCGAAAGAGGGCGACGAGGACCCCAAAAAGCGGGGCCCGGAGCCCGGCAAGGGATCGGCTACAAAGAAACGAGGCTAAAGGGGCTGATACCGTGACCCACGAGACGTTTCGCTTCGCCCAGCCCCTTTTCCTCTGGCTCCTGACGGTTCCGGGTGCGCTGGCGCTTCTCTGGATCCTGCGTCTGGTGCAACGCAGGCGTGATGTCGGTCGTCTCCGACAGTCCCGAATCATCCCCCTTTCCGAGAGATTCCGTTTCGCGGGACCGTTGGCATTCCGGGGATTTCTGATCCTGGCGGTCGTGTCGGCGGTGCTTGCGCTGGCAGGGCCTCAAACGCAGACGTTGTCCGATACCGATCCGGTGGACCTCATCGTTCTTCAGGACGGATCGGCATCCATGCGTGTTGCCGATGCCCACCCGGACCGGTGGCAACGGTCGATGCGGTTTTTCCGGACGCTCGTGGAGACGCTCCCGTGGAAGGAGGACCGGATGGGGCTCGCGGTGTTCGCGAACCATGCCTTGCCGCAGGTCCGTCTTGTACGCGACCCGAACACGGTCATCTTCTTCATCGAACATTTGAAAGGCGGATCGCCGTTCGCACTCGAAGAGAACACGAGCTGGGATACGAACGCCTACGAAGGGATCCGGTGGGGCCTGAAACTGATCGTGAAGGATGAGGAGTACCACGGCAAGAATCCGAACCCGAAGGGGATCATCCTCTTTTCGGACGGCGACCAATACAGCGGCGAGACCCTTCCGGCCATCAACGATGCCCGGCAGCACGGCATTACCATTCATGTCATTGGTGTAGGGACCTCATCGGGCGGTCTGATTCCGTTGCCGAAACCGCCGGAAGCGCCAAGCAAAGTGATCAGAAGGTACTACGCCGAATGGGAACGAAAACATGCTGGAGTACCGACGGAACGCATCCACTCATCGATAGACCGCGATTCGCTCCGGCGCATTGCGGCGCTGGGCGGAGGCAGGTACTTCGAGCTCGACACGGAACCGGATGCGGTCATCGCGTCCAAGATTATCCATGACGTACGGAAACTGGGCCGGTCTCCGGGCGGACAGAAGGTATTCAACGACATCTACTGGCGGTTCCTGCTGGCGGCCGCCCTTTTCTTCGGCCTCGGGGTCATTCTGCGGCGGTAGATCAAATCTCGTTGAGGATCTCCGCCTTTTTCTTTTCGTACTCTTCCTGTGATATCAGGTTCTTTTCGTAGACCCTTTTCAACGTTTCAAGCCTCTTTTCCAGCATCTCAAGCTTGCCGGGCTCGGAAACCGGGGAAGCCTTTTCAGCAGCGGGAGCGGGCTGCGCCTTGCGTACACCGTCCACATACCGGGAGGTTGTATCCTCAATAGTCGTGGTTTCCTGGAAACGGATGCCGGCAAAGCTCCTGTCGGTGAATTCCTGGAAAAACCGCTTCTGATCCGCCGTACGGCTTTTCGGGGCGAGACAGGCGCCGCAGGCCTGTTTTCCGCATGCACCGGAGGCATCCTCGAAATAGATCACATGAACCCGTGACTTATTTCCGAGGCCGGATCTGAGCGAGAGCCGTTTGACCAGCAAACATGGCGACACCCGGATGTTTTTGAGCAAAGCCTTTTCCTTCGGTTCAAAGAGTTCCTGTTCGGTGTAGACGTCATAGTGATATGCATCATTGAGGATTTTCGTCACGCCGGATTCCAGGATATTTTTGCTTGTCTTGGTAAAAACCGCCGGCGCTTCCTGGCTTGGATCGCCTTGCATAATGAGCATCCGGATGAGGACGCCCCTGGTGATCCTTTTTCGCGGATCCGCCTGTACGAAGAGATAGGCGTCCGCATCAAACGACCTTTCACGGGGATCCGTGTTTTGTCCCCTGTTTTCACCCACGTATTCAGCGATCACCGCGCTGCCCAGATATTTGAATTCCCGGTTCACCTGGAGCTTCATTTCGGGAAAGTTGGATGAGAACAGGTTGTCCACCACGGTTCTCTTGATTTCTGCATTCAGGACGCCCTGATTTTTTTCAAACATGTCGAAACCGGTCAGGGAAATAAAGAAAATGAAGAAAACGAACATGAGGAACACGTTGTATGCGGCTTTGCTTTTCATCTCATTCTCCGTCTTGTCTTGATTCTGTCGTCTCCGTGCGGATCGTGCGTTCATTCCATGATTATCTTATATCCGTAACCCAAACGGGCTGTCAAGAACCCGGGATCGATACCCGTCGTGACTATAGGATGAGCTTCCCCGCCTGTCAACCAAAATAATGGAAAAATAATGGCAGCGTTTGCGAGGAGGCGGCTCTGATGGTTCTCACGGATGGCGGCGTTCCATCAGCGGTCTCGTTTTTCGAATTGCCTCATTGATCTGCCGGGCGGCATCGGTTTGGCCCGTGGCGTTCGCAATGTCCAACGCCTTTTCCAGACTCGCCAAAGCTTCCGCGAAGCGACCCGCCCGGGCGTAAATCTGCGCGGAGAGATACGGCGCTTCGATGAATTCCGGCGATAGACGCGCCGCTTCCTCGAGCTGTTCGATGCCCTCGTCAATCCTTCCGGACTCGCCAAGAACGCGGCCGAAGTTTGTGCGGAATATATAGTTGCTGGGCATTAGGCGGATCGTCTCGCGGAAGTGCCGGTATGCGCCATCGTAGTCTTTGACGGACACCAGTGCGAGCGCCAGATTGTTGTGCGCTTCCGCGTAGTCCGGCTTGAGTGCCAGGGCCTTCCGGTATTCGGCAATGGCCTGTCGAAAATCGCCCGTCTGGTGAAGCGCCCCTGCAAGGTAGTTGTGTGAATAAGGGTTTTCGGGGGATAGTTCCACCGCCCGCCGCTGTTCCAGGATGGCTTCCCTCGGCCGGCCCGCCTCTATAAGGGCGAGCCCCAGGTTGGAGTGCGTCTCGACGGAGTCCGGCGCAAACCGCACCGCTTCGGTTAAGTGCCGCAGTGCCTCAGCAGGCCGGTTCAGGTTGCGGAATGCGACACCAAGAGCAAGGTGCGGCGCAGCGTAATTGTGATCAAGGGCAATGGCCTTCAACAGCAGTGGTACCGCATCGGCGTACCTGCCGTCCTTTACGAGAAGCGCCCCGACATTGGCGTAGGTCTCGTCGTGAACCACCTTGATGGGGATGTTGACCGCGATGGCGATCAGCCCGGCGGCAAGAATTCCGGGAAGCCATTGTCGTTTCCAGTCCGGCAATGGGGTCTGGGATTGCAGGGATCGGCGGAAGGCCGGCCTTTCATCATTCCCGGGCTTTTCCTTCCCGACCGGGGCGGAACCTCGCAAGCGGATGTCGAAAAGGCCGCTGATTCCCGCAGCCGAAAACAGCAGGATGACAGGGACCAGCGGGTGCCGGTAGCGGGCGACCACGTAGAAGAGAGCCACTGCCAGGGCCAGACTGGCCACCATGGCATGCAGAATGAGCAGCCGCCGCCAGTTGCGGCGATGCAGCCATCCGCCAAGTACTGCAAACGGAAAGACAACGCCGAAATTCAAACAGATCAGCGCGCGCAATATACGGGAGTAATCGGAGTATGCTTCAATGGATTCGGTATCGGGAATCTCGGCTGCGTTGAACGTGAGGAACACCTTCTTTCCCAACAGCGCAATCCATTGGAACGGTTGATTCCGGATATAGGAGAGCGACTCGCGGAGCCAATAGTCCGACACCTCGCCGGGAGAGAGAACCCGGCCGGCCGCTTCCGACGCAAGGCGTGCGGCGTCGTCCCGTTCGTAGGCGGGATCACCGTGATCCGGAACCAGAGCTTCGTAACTTCCGCGGGCGTGGGGATTATTCCCGATGAAGAAATTCGATCCCATCTGGGATGTCGTGAGCAGGAACTCGCCGCCGACATGGTAGTTTCTGAAACCGACGGGCAACAGCACGACCAGAGAGGCCATCACAAAAACCCCCGCCCACGCGGCCCGGTGTCGGATTGGAACGTGGCGAAAGTAAAACAGCAGCCATGCTACGATGACCGGGTAGAGCACGACGGCATTCTCGCGATTCAGCACCAGGGCTGCGGTGGTTGCCCCCAACGCTGCCGTCCATTTCCAGCCGGGCCGATGGTGAAACTCAGCGAGCAAGGCGAGCGCCAGCGTGATGAGGAATATGTCGAGAGACGATTTCTGGATCAGCCCGTCGAAGAAGAACGCCGGAGGGTAGACCGCCAGGAGCAGCGCCGCAATCACGCCCACACGGTCGCTGAAGAATCGCCGGCCGGCCAAACCGAGCAGCACGCAGGACGCCGCACCGAGAATCGCCTGGATCAGGCGCACCAGATCAAGGTTGTGTCCGGCCGCGGTGAAGATGACTGCAAGCCAATACGGATAGAGAGGTGTTTGATAGAAGATCTCCGTCCCGATCCACTGACCGCCCGCGATCTGTTGTGCCCATGCATCGTACTGACGGCCGTCGCCTAACAGAACGGACAGGAGGGGGCTTCCATTCAGTTCCATCAGATACGCAACGCGCACGAAAAGCGCCAGAAGAGCCACCCCGAGCAGTGCCGGCAACGGAAGCCATCGGCGCAGGTTCATTTTTGCCATTCGATGGGCATGAACTTGCTTTTGCATGGATTAGAAATTACGAAAATAAATTTTGCATGTCAATGGGAGTTTATTACAAAATAATGGCATTAGGATGACCGCATGATGTAAAATAAATATAGTGCGGAAAGGCGCATGGAGGTTTTGAAATGGACAGGACATTGCGTATTGCCGGATGGATGAAACGCAGCGGACTGCTGCTGACCGCGTCGATCATCGTACTGGCGGGTTGCCAGGCGGCTCTTCTGACCTATAAAGGCGAAAAGGTTCGTAGCGACAGCCTCATTGCCCTGGTGGAGGGAACCCAGGGGAGCAGCGTCTATCAGACGGCCGATGTGATCATCGACTACCGGTGGGCGCGAAAAGGCAGTGCGCTGCAGCTTTCCGGGGTGGTAAAATTCACATCGAGGATGCAAAACAACTTCTCGATGATTCCTGTGTTCGATCTGAGCCTTTTTTTCACCGATGCAGAGGGCATTATCCTGGAGCAGAGATATATTGCGGTTCCCGGCAACGGCGAACCCAACAGTCCGATGCGTATCAGCGTAAAGCTGCTCCTGCCGCCGGGAACGGTCAACATGGCCTTCAGCTACAGCGGCGAAGCCCGCGACAGCGGCGCCGATGATGACAAAGGCGGTGGGGACATGCCCTTTTGGCAGGCGCCCATAGTCAGATGATTACAACGTTACAAGCAAATTGGAGGATAGTCTATGAGAGACGCAATTATTAATTCATCTGGCAACGTGTTTATTGATCTTGGATATTCTCCGGAAGAGGCCGCAATTCTCCAGATGCGTGCTGATCTTATGTCCAATCTCCGCAAGCTCATTGAAACCAAGAGACTCACGCAGGCCAATGCCGCAAAAATTCTAGGTGTCAGTCAGTCCAGGATATCCGACCTGATGAGAGGAAAATGGGAAAGGTTTAGCCTCGAAATGCTTGTCACTCTCGCCACGAGGGCAGGCATGCGCGTCAGTCTGAAAACAGCGGCATAAAGGAGGAACCGGCATAAGCTGAAAGCAAACCGTGGAAAATGGTCTTAACGATGCGGCGGGGGAAACCCTTTGATTTCCCCCGCCGTTCATTTTTTCGACCCAGGCATCGGGTTCGGTTGCCTGCGCCGGCCGGCTTTTTATTTTCCTGCGGCCGGTTTTGAAGGTTTGGCCGCGGGTTTCGAAGATTTTTCCGCCGTCTTGGACGATTTTGCCTCCGGCTTCGTTGCTTTCGGCGACACAGCAGGCTCTGCCTCGATCTTAATCAACTCGACGTCGAAGATGAGGGCGGCGTTCGGCGGTATGGGACCGGCGCCGTTTTCGCCATAGGCCAGATTCGAAGGAATGAAAACCTGCCATTTCGCACCCTCTTTCATCATCAGGACCGCCTCCCTCCAGCCTTGAATCACATTATCCAATTTGAAGGTGGCCGGCTGATTCCGTTTGAATGAACTGTCGAACTCGGTTCCATCGAGTCGTGTGCCGCGATAGTGGGCAACAACCGCATCCGTTGCCTTGGGGGTTTTGCCCGTGCCTTCCTTGATGACCTTGTACTGCAAGCCGCTCGGCAGGGTCTTGACCCCTTCCTTTTTCCGGTTCTCGGCCAGGAAGGCCTCACCCTCCTTCTTGTTTTGTTCCGCCATAACCTTGCGGTTTTCCGCCTGCTTGGCCGTCAGCTCCTTCTGGAAGGCCGTCATTGCCTCCTGCATCTCCTGGTCCGTCAGCAGTGTCTTGTCCCCGGAAAGACCATCTTTGATGCCCTTGATCATGATCTCCGGATCGACATCAATCGATTGCTGCTTCAGGTTTTTCCCTGAATAGACGCCGATCGTGTAGCTCACCTTGTCTTTCTGACTTTTGAAAACTGTCTCGTCAGCCCCGAATGCCGGGCCCGTCAACAGCAGAACCGCTGCAAAAACAACGAATATTGATTTCATGGGACCTCCACCTTGAATTGATTGCTGCGCCTTATCATGATCAAAACGGCCTGTCAAATGAATAACAACCGGAGGCAAAAACGGAAGGATATAACCGGTTGGTTTTGCGGGCGTACGGCCGTTATCCTGATGGGTTATCGTAAGGGGTAACGCAAAAAAGGAGGTGCCGGGAGATCATTTCTGACCCCCCGGCGATACAGGAATGAAGGGCTTTTATTTTTGGTCGTTCATTCGGTTCAACATGCCCGTTATGCTGAACCGATACCCTGACTTTTTTTAAGCACTAATCATGCCAGAAGAACAGGAACTATTTAACAGGTTGTATTTCAAGATAAAATTGAAGAGGATGCCCGCTGCCGCCCGCAGGCGGAGAGGTCTTTTTTGGAAGGAAATGTCGCCCGTCTACGGATGCTTTTTAAAATAAATAAAAGAATTCGGACCATTATACGTTTGATTGTGCCATGGCGTCTTCGACATTATTGTCGAAAGTGAACTGATCCCGTGCAGCCCCATTTCCTGAAATCCATATTCCGGCGGGGCGTCAAAATGAAACCGCCGCGGCCAACCCGGAATCGGTCGACTGCGGCGGTTCTGTTTTTGGGACCTCTCAAAGCGCCCGTTTCATGGTTTATCTAAATATTCTGTTCTCTTTTGGGTGGATGGCTTAGTATCCGCCTCCGCCTCCGCCGCCTCCGCCAGAACCGGCTCCTCCTCCTCCGACAGCCATACCCTCAGCACCGTATCCGAACCCGGTGTAGACCACGGGTGCGGGGTATGTGATATTGGATCCGACGAGACTCGGGAGCTTGCCGGTCAGGGTCCCTTTCGAGACCATATTTTTGCCCGTAAAGGCCGGATAATCCGCCCCGTAACGGTAAGACCGGTATGAAATCCCGGTTCCTCCGCTCGTGCCGGCCTTGTTGGCATCGTCCACCCAGGTCAGGGCGCCGTCAGTCGAAACGGTTTTTAGCGTATTGCCGCTGTAAGGATAAAGGTACTCCCACACGACCTCTCCCGAAGGCGTCACCTCGAA
>JAFGRP010000166.1 GCA_016935075.1 Deltaproteobacteria bacterium
CGGATCGTGATGGCCAACGGCCGGATCTCGCCCCGATCGTTCGGCCGTTACCGGGCGACGCGCTTCTTCTGGAAGAAAGTCCTCGCGGCGCTTGACGACGCCGGCGTGATCTCGGAGACCGATGCGCAGAGGCTTGCGGTCCTCGGGATGCCGCCTTCGCGGATCCATGTTCTGGGAAACGCGAAGTACGACGGCCTCGCGGCACGGGTATCCCCGGGGCTGGAGGGGGAGATTGCCGGACTTCTGGATATGACGCCGCGGGACAGGGTTCTCGTTGCGGGGAGCACGCACGAAGGAGAGGAGACGGTCATTCTGGAGGTTTACCGGCGGCTGCTTGAAAACCGGCCGGACTTCAAGCTGATTCTGGTCCCTCGACACGTTGAGCGGGGCGATGCCGTTATGGAACTGATCCGCCGGGCCGGCTTCGCCGACGTCATCCGAATGTCGGCGATCCGTGCGGGTCGAAACCGCCGCGGGGAGCGGGTCGTTCTGGTCGATGTGATCGGCGCGCTATTCAAGATTTACAGCCTGGCCACGGTCGTCTTTTGCGGGGGGAGCCTCGTGCCGAAGGGCGGCCAGAATATCCTCGAGGCCGCCGCCTGGGGGAAGGTCGTTTTCCACGGGCCGCACATGGATGATTTCCACGATGAACAGGTCCTTCTCGAAGAGGCGGGCGCCGGGATCGCCGTCCGAAACGGAGAGGAACTTTTCAGGGGGATCAGGGAGCTCCTCGATGATCCGGATCTCCTGCGCCGGAAGGGCGAAGCGGGACGCAGGGCGGTGGCGGCCAACCGCGGCGCCGCGGAACGCTACGCCGGGCTCATCGAGGGGACGCTGAAATAGGGGTAAAACCTTTGCGCAACTTGGAGATCGGATCCCGGAAGTGCACATTGGAGATTTTTCGGGGCACCCTGCCCCCGCAGTGAAGCGAGGAGGTGCAGGGTCGAAATAATGTCCGAGTAATATGGGGACATAATACTAATTTTTAAAAAATTAGTATTATGTCCCCATATTACTCCATGTCCCCATATTACTCCCGCCATATTACGCGTCCCTTTTCATTTTCAGGCTTCCGCCCGCCTCAGGCATTCATTCCACTTGTCGTCGACCCGCCACTGAAACTGGTCCAACTGCTCCGTGCTCATCTTCTTGAACCGTCCCTGCCTCTCCACATATTGGATCACCGGGATGCGGGTTCCCTTTTCCGCTATCGTTTTGCTGCGGCCGGTGAGGCGGAACTTTCCGTTTTTGATCTCGTAGAGAATGACGATTCCCGACTCCACGGCGAGCCGGCCGATCTTGACCGTGTCCCTGGGCGGGAAAATCCAGCCGGGGGGACAGGGGGTTGCGATCTGGAGATAACGGGTCCCCTTGATCCGCTTGGCCCTGACGAACTTGTCGTAAAGGTCGACGGGGAAGGCGGGGGAACAGGTGGCCAGATACGGGATGTCGTGGCCCTCCATGATCTTCATCATGTCCTTCTTGTGCTGACGTTTGGTGAGGACGGGCGTCGTCGTGGTCAGCGCCCCCATCGGGGTGGCGCTGGAGCGCTGCGTCCCCGTATTCATGTAGCCCTCGTTGTCGTAGCAGACATAAATGAAATCCGTCCCCCGCTCGGCGGCGCCGGAGAGCGCCTGGATGCCGATGTCGTAGGTCCCCCCGTCGCCGGCGATGGCGACGACCGTGATGTCGCTCCGGTTCATCGCTGCAAGTCCCGCCACAAGGCCCGAGGCCGAGGCCGCGGTGCTCGCGAACGTGCAGTTGAGACAGGGAATTCCCACCGACGTGATGGGATACAGGCCGTGGAGGACCGTAAGGCAGCTCGCCGGGAGGGTGAGGATCGTGTTCTCGCGCAGGGCCTTGAGGACGTAGCGGTATGCCAGCGAAAGGCCGCAGCCCTGGCAGGCCCGGTTTCCCGGCAGGATGTATTCTTCGGAGTTGACCTTAAAGAGTTTTTCCGGCATTTTCGATTCTCCCGTTAAAATTTGGGAATGCATTCAATCTGTGAACGGCTTCGCAAAAAGATCCAGAGGCAAGGCGCGCAAGGCCTGAGGAGTGAGGCGTACTTTTTCGTACGCCGCAACGACGAAGGATGCAGCGCAACGCAGCATATGGACTTTTTCCGAAGCCGGCATGTTTCCTACTCCGTCACGCAGTTGAGCCACGTCTGCTGTTCCTTTTTCCCCGCGGCGATCGCGGCGAGGGAGGAACGGGCGGCCTCGGCCAGCTCGACGGCCTTGACATCCCGGCCGCCGAGACCGGCGATGTAATTGTGGACCGGCGTCCGGATGCCGGCGCCGTAGAGGGCGGCCTTGATATCGGCGCAAAGAGCCCCTTCGTAGCCGTAACTGATGTTCTTTTCAAAGATGACGATCGCCGGAATGTTCCGGAAGACCCCGCGGACCTCCTCCCGGGGGAAGGGCCGGTAGACCCGGATTCCGACCACGCCGGCGCGGATGCCGCCTTCGCGGAGCAGGTCGGCCGCCGTCGTGGCCTCGGTTGCGATCGATCCCATTCCGGCAAGCAGGATCTCGGCGTCATCCGTCCTGTAGGTCCAGAGCATCCCGCCGTGGTCGCGGCCGAAGAGCTCCGCATAGTCGCGGCACGTCTTGACGATGACATCCCGCGATTCCTCCAGTGCGTGCTGCAGTTTCCAGCGTATGTCCATGTAACCGTCCCGGAGCACGCCATCCGCATCCCGCCGCTGCCACGGAAAGATGACCGGGTTGATATTCCGGGGGGCTTCCGGAGAGAGGATCGTATGGGGCTTGTAAGGGGGGAGGAACCGGCAGACCTGATCGGCGTCGGGGATCTCGATGGGCATCATCGTGTGGGAGAGGACGAAGCCGTCGTAGCAGACCATGACGGGGCAATAGACCTGCTCGGCGATCCGGTAGGCCTGGATGACGGTGTCGATGATCTCCTGGTTGTCACGGCAGTAGATCTGGATCCAGCCCGTGTCGCGCTGGGAGATGGAGTCCTGCTGATCGTTGAAGATGGTCCAGGGGGCGCCGACGCCGCGGTTTATACAACACAGGACGATCGGAAGCCGGGAACCCGCCGCCCAGTGGAGCTGTTCGTGCATGTACAGCAGACCGTGGGAGGAGGTCGAGGTGAAGACCCGGGCGCCGACGGTGGAGGCGGCGACGCAGACGGTCATGACGGAGTGTTCGCTCTCCACCCGGACATATTCCGCCTTGAGTTCGCCCCGCTCGACCCAGTTTGCGATCGTTTCGGTCACGGAGGTGGAAGGGGTGATCGGGTAGGCGGAGACGACCTGGACCTTGCAAAGCCTCGCCCCCCAGGCCGCGGCCGAGTTTCCGGTCATGATCTGGACGTTGCTCATTTTTTTGCCTCCTCGCGCATCACCATTGTGATCGCCTTTGCGGGGCACTCCTCGGCGCAGATGCCGCAACCCTTGCAGTAGGTCAGATCGATCTCGATCGGGATGCCGGCTTTGACGATCCCTTCCGGGCAGTAGAGCCAGCAGAGGTAGCAGGCCGGCCGGTTTTTGACGGAGGCGATGCATTTCGCGTGGTCGATGACCGGCGTGGCGTCCCGCCAGTCGCCGGTTTTCCCCGCCTCGCCGACGGCCGGTTTGCACATGGCGGAAATGTTTTCGTCCTTGATTTCCATAACGGGCCTTTCTATTCCGTTCTCTTGATGCTCGTTTCCTCGTAGGCCGCCCGGAGCGCCGCGATATTCGCCGCGGCGACCGCGCCGGAAAGCTTCCACTTCAACCCCTTCTCCAGGTGGTCGAGGGAGACGAGTCCGGAAGCCTTCGACAGGACCCCGAGCATCAGGGTGTTGACCATCGGCGCACCCTCGTTGAGGAGATTGAAGCGGATGGCGACAGCGGCCGCATCGAGCGTGGCGATGCCGAGGCATCCCCGGATCTCCACCTCATCCGCGTTCTGCGGCGTGTTGATGAGGAGCAATCCCTCCGGTTTCAGGGATCCCAGGATATCGACGACGCCGAACAGCGAAGGATCGAGGACGACGGCGATGTCCGCCTGCACGATCTGGGAGAAGGTCCGGATCGGCGCGTCGGAGATCCGTGTCGAGGCCGTCAACGGCGCCCCCCGCCGCTCCGGGCCGAAGGTCGGGGCCGAGGTGACCCCCTTGAATCCCTGGAGATAGGCCGATTCGGCCAGGATCTGCGCGGCGATGACGACGCCCTGTCCGCCGCGGCCGTGCCATATCACTTCATGCATATCGCTGTCCTCAAGTCAACACGCCCGGAAACAAAAAGGCCACGGAATTTCAACACATGGCCTTTAGGATCCAATGATTTTCCGGAACTACAGTCTCCTGAAAGCGACGGCCGATGGGCTTGGACCCATACCAAGAAGGGCGAGGTGCAACAGGAGGCTCCGGCGACGCAGGCCGTGGTTCAAATACTCCCTTCTCAACATCGCGTTCGTTTTCATAAAAACCCCGGTCGCGAAACCGGCAGGACATTAGAACAAAATCGGAAAGATGTCAATCATGAATTTCTCGGGGAGCGATCAATGGCAGGTGATATCCCTGCCGGGGAGCAGGGCGGAGTTCGCCGACCTCCCCGGCGTTTTCGCATCCGACCGGAGCGGCTGCATCCCCGGCGCCGTGATCCGGATCGACGGCAGATGGTACAAGAGGGTCATGTAAGCATTTCTTGGAGAAAGAAACGTTTGCATATTTTTTGTCAATGGATTTATAAGGAACAGGGCATTTCACCTGCCGACTCAGCCGTCAAGCCCGCGGCTTGCCGTCCATTCCCCAGGTGAGCGCCGCGACTGGATGAACTTTTTCGATACTGATGGAGATAAATTCTTAGGAAGAGAAGGAAGAATGGTGGGTGACGAAAATAAATCAATTCAAGAGTTTGACTCTGAATTAATCTGCGAATATTATTCGGACTTAGAACGACAAGGGCCTGGGAGCCCCGGAGTAACTATTAAAGCTTTGGGCTTTATTGATAACCTGACCAATGAATCCAAAATTGCTGATATAGGTTGTGGAACCGGTGGTCAGACGATGGTGTTGGCTGAACATACGGCAGGACATATTACGGGCATTGATTTGTTTGCCGACTTCATAGATATCTTCAATGCTAATATCCAGAAGATGAATCTTCAAGATAGAGTGGATGGTGTTGTTGGTTCAATGGACAATCTCTCTTTTCAGAATGAAGCGTTAGATTTAATCTGGTCGGAAGGGGCAATCTATAATATCGGGTTTGAACGGGGTATAAACGAATGGCATAAGTTCCTGAAGGCAGGAGGCTTTATTGCCGTTTCAGAGGTATCTTGGTTCACCGAAAAACGACCTATCGAAATCGATAGGTTTTGGAAAGATGCTTATCCGGAAATTGACATCATTTCAGATAAAGTCAAACAGATGCAAAAAGCCGGATATATTCCAATTGCTACTTTTGTTTTGCCTGAAAATTGCTGGACAGAGCATTTTTATACTCCGCAAGTCTCTGTCCAGGAAAAATTTCTGAAAAAACATGCAGGCAATAAAACTGCCGAAGAGCTTGTGAAAAACCAACGACATGAAGCTGAGTTATATAATAAATATAAAGAGTTTTACGGATATGCCTTCTACATAGGGAAGAAGATTTAAATCGAATCATTAATAGCCGATGCGTTATCAGACATCTAACCAGGCGTTTCACCGGGCATGGCGGAGAAGCCGCCCTGCCCGGTGAACTTAACGTTCCCCCGGACGCGCTTCGCGTTTTCCGGGGGAATTGCGGCGCTGCCTTCGTCAAATGCTTTGCCCTGTCGCGCAAGCGCGGCAGAACAAAGCACTTGACCTCGATGGCAGAGCGAATCATTGTTCAGTGCGTTAGCACAGACAAATCACCCTTGATGGGGAAAAATGGACCTTTTAGAAGAACTTAAGAAACTAACGCTGAAACTGGATCAAAGAGGGATCGATTATGCGTTATGCGGAGGTTTAGCCATTGCCGTCTATGCGAAGCCCCGAGCGACACTCGACATTGATATCATGATAGATCCGGATCTTCTTTCTGAAACGAAGAAAGCGGCTCAAGAACTGGGCTTTACACTGAGTTCGATGCCGATGGCATTTAAGAGCGGCGCCATCAAGATTCACAGATTGACCAAAATCGATAATGATTCAGGAGAACACCTCGTTCTGGATTTGCTGATTGTGACGCCGGAAACGAAAAAGGCATGGGATGAACGCCTCGCCGTTGAGTGGGAAGGTGGCCCATTGAAGGTGGTTTCTCCGCGGGGATTGATTTTACTAAAGTCTTTGCGCGGTAGCGGTCAGGACCAGGACGATATTGAGTATCTCAGGAGTTTGGAACATGAAGATTGACATGAGTCGCGAAGCCGTCACAAAACGATTGAAAATAGTGAATGAGTTGCGACGAGCCTGCCTGTCGCTTGCCAACTCCAATGCAGGGAAGAGGATAATGAAGAAATGTTCGGCCAACAAGTCGGTGCAGCGGACCTCGCAGTCGCTTGGCCGTTGACCGTGCCGTTCACGCCGCCGCTTGCGCGGCGGCGCGATTATGTTTCTTAAGTCGGGGAAGGTAAATGAGAGTAGGATATTACCAATACCATCCCGAATTTGGCGCTCCGAAGCGAAATTTGGAAAAAGTTAAAGATTCTCTTACCGGTGTTGATGCAGATATTATTGTTCTGCCTGAGCTTGCGTTTACGGGATACTTCTTCGAGGACCGTGACGAGTTGCAGGAATTAGCCGAAGATGTATCTGAATCTCCTACTGTTCAAGGTTTATCGAAACTTTGTAAAAACAACACATTTTATCTGGTAGTCGGTTTCGCAGAACGATGCAAAGGACGACTGTATAATACCGCACTCGTAATTGGCCCATCGGGGCTGTTGCATCGTTATCGTAAGCTCCATCTCTTTAATACCGAGAAAGGGTATTTTGACCCTGGCGATACGCCACTTGACACGATAGAGATTCGAGGAGCGAAGGTAGGAGTTATGATTTGTTTCGACTGGGTATTTCCAGAGGTAGCTCGATCGCTTGCACTGCAAGGAGCCGACCTGCTGTGCCATCCCTCGAACCTGGTGCTGACGTATTGCCAGAAGACGATGCTTACTCGATCTCTTGAATATTCCGTGTATTCAGTAACAGCGAACAGAACCGGAAAAGAGACTCGTCCGCGGGGAGAGCTTTTGTTTACAGGGCAAAGCCAGATTGTTGGACCTAAGGGGGAGGTTATTGCGAGTTCCAACTCCGACGAGGAGGCTGTTGTTCTGTGTGATATTGACTTATCTGATGCACGGAACAAATTAATTACTGAAAACAACAATTTGTTCGCAGATAGGCGACCAGAGTTTTATGGTTCTATTTCTTGAACCGGTATTTCAACAGCGTCCAGAGGGCGGTAAAACCGTGCCTCCAGGAGATCTTCTTCCCTTCCGCATAGCTTCTGCCGTAGTAGGAGATGGGGATTTCATAGACGCGCCACCGTTTGTTCCTGCAGATTTTGGCCGTCAGTTCCGGTTCCACGGAAAAATCATCGGATTCGATCCGGATGGTTTCGAGAACCTCCCGGCGAAACATCTTGTAGCAGGTCTCCATGTCGGAAAGGGTCGTGTTGTAGAGAAGGTCGGTCAGGAAGGTGAGGAATCCATTTCCGATCCGGTGCCAGAAAAGGTGGACCCGCTGCGGTTTCCCGCCGGAGAGCCGGGAGCCGTAAACGACGTCGGCCGCCCCGTCCCAGATGGGCCGGATCATCTCGATGAATTCATCGGGATCGTATTCCATGTCCGCGTCCTGGATCGCCGCGATCTCCGCGGTGATGTGACCGAATCCGGTCCGCAGGGCCGCCCCTTTTCCGCGATTCCGCTCGTGAAAAAAGAGTTTCACGCGCCCGTCGAGTGACGCCTGTTTCAGCAGTCCGGCCGTTCCGTCGGTGGAGCCGTCGTCGACCACGATGACCTCCGCGACGAAATCCAGCCTCAGAACCTTTTCGAGGATTTTCAGGACCGTTTCCTTTTCATTGTAGACGGGAATGACGACGGATAACATTTTCGGGGCATTCATTTCGGCTCCTTTGGTTTCCTGGGTTTATTCGCCCCGGTCGATCCCGTTTCCGGCCGTGCGGGTGCGGTTCCCGGCCTGTCCCCCGGGATCGTTTCCGGCGGACCGGCGATCATGAAGCATAAAAAGATGACGCTCGGCCACAACTGGAGGAGGAGGCGGTTCAGAGACGTTGCGAGGTGGTAGCCGAGATTGAGGGGGGTCAGCACATAGACGAAATAATAGCCGGTCAGCAACAGGCCGAGGGCGGCGGCCGACTGGAGGAGACCGATCCGGTCCCGCCCATCGATCCGAATGCCCGCGAGGAAGAGATAGCCGACCAGCAGGAGGATATTGACGGCGCCGGGATTCAATCGCATCCCCGTGCGGATATCGATCAATCCCTGCGTGAAACTGATTCCCGTGATGAAGAACGCCTTTGCAATCTCCGCATGGCGGCTGAAGTCCGTCAATTTTTCCAGGGCGGAGGCCGGACCGAATCCCGCCACCAGGTCGTTCGCCGGGGACAGCTGCGTCTTGAAATAGATCACGATCAACAGGACCGGCAGGGCCCCGGCCAGAAAAGCGGCGGTTCTGTTCAGGGCCGATCTCCATCCCCCCGCATAAATCGCCGTGCAGAAAAGGGTTCCCGCAACGATCCAGAGGAACAGGATGCCTTCGTTTTTCGTCCAGGCGCATAAACCGGCGGCGAGCCCCGCCAGGATCAGCGCGCCCGGCCGATTTTCCGGGGAGCGCGCCTGTAGCAAGAGCAGGACGATGGTCGCCAGGATAAAAAAGGCCAGGGGAACATCGGCAAACTGGGAGGCCCCGATGACGATAAAAAACGGGGTTCCCAGCAGGATCATCGCGGCGAGGCATCCCTGGGCCCGGCTCCGGAGGAGGCAGAGGGCACACCCCAGCAGTCCGAGCGTCATGAAGGTAAAGACAAAGGCCATGACGGCGGGAATGGAGAGGCTTTCGCCGCCCATGTACTGCCAGCCGCGGGCGATGGAG
>JAFGRP010000167.1 GCA_016935075.1 Deltaproteobacteria bacterium
AGGGAATTTCACAAGGGAATTGATATCGCGACGCGATATGGAAAGCCGGTTTATGCGCCGGCGGATGGAATTGTTGCAGAGGCGGCCTTTGAACATGATCTCGGACGGATGGTCCGGATTGATCACGGCCACGGCATTTCAACTTTATACGGGCACCTCTCCAAAACGGTCGTCAAAACCGGGTCAACGGTCCGCAGGGGGGACCGCATCGGATATGTGGGGAATACGGGACGAAGCACCGGATCCCATCTTCACTATACCGTCATGTTGAACGGCGTCTCGGTCAATCCAAGGAAATATCTCAATTGATTTTTGGTTCGACGAAACGAAATTTCCGCCATTGAGGATAAGGATAGACCGGTCATGGAACCGGTTTTTTTTTGAAGGGATGTTATGATCAATTTAATTCTCAGAAAGATTTTTGGAAGCAAGAACGACAGGGAGATGAAACGCCTTTCTCTGATTCTCCATGAGATCAATCAACTGGAGCCGGCCATGGCGGCGGCAACCGATGACGAACTCCGGGCAAAAACACCTTATTTCCGGGACAGGCTGCAAAATGCCGCAGAACTGGACGATATCCTCGTTGAGGCCTTTGCCGTCGTCCGGGAGGCCTCCCGGCGAACGGTCGGGATGAGGCCCTTTGACGTTCAGATACTGGGTGGACTGGTCCTGCATGAGGGAAAGATCGCCGAGATGAAAACGGGCGAGGGGAAGACCCTGGCTGCAACGATGCCCCTCTATCTCAATGCGCTGGCGGGCAAGGGCGCCCATCTGGTGACGGTCAACGACTATCTGGCTCGAAGAGACGCCGCGTGGATGGGACCCATTTACAATTTTCTCGCTATGGATGTCGGTGTCATCGTTCACGGAATGAATGACGATGAACGGCGCGCGGCATACCATGCCGATATCACCTACGGGACCAACAATGAGTTTGGGTTCGATTATCTGCGCGACAACATGAAGTTCAACCTCGATGATTATGTGCAGCGCGACTTTCACTATGCCATCGTGGATGAAGTGGATAGCATCCTCATCGACGAGGCGCGGACGCCGCTGATCATTTCGGGGCCTTCCGATGAATCGACCGACAAGTACAACCGGGTCAATCAGGTGATTCCGAACCTGCGCAAGGAGAAGGATTACACCGTGGAGGAAAAGAGCCGCACCGTCGTCCTGACGGAGGAGGGGGTGTCCCGGGTCGAGAGTTATCTCAAGGTTCAGAATCTCTATGAACCCCATAACATCGATCTTCTTCACCATGTCAATCAGGCACTCCGCGCACATACCCTCTTCAAGCGCGATGTCGATTACCTTGTCAAGGAGGGGAAGGTCATCATCGTGGATGAGTTCACCGGCAGGGTCATGCCGGGGAGACGTTACAGCGACGGTCTCCATCAAGCCCTCGAGGCGAAGGAACATGTGAAGGTCGAGCAGGAAAATCAGACGCTGGCGTCGATCACTTTTCAGAATTATTTCCGGATGTACGGCAAGCTGGCGGGGATGACCGGCACAGCCGATACCGAGGCGGAAGAGTTCGGAAAAATCTACAAGTTGGAGGTCCTCGTCGTTCCAACAAACATGCCGATGATACGTGAGGACCATCCGGACGTGATCTACAAGACAGAGAATGAAAAATTTTCTGCGGTCATAGAGGAGATCAAGGCTTTGCACGAGGCAAAACGGCCGGTCCTCGTGGGGACCATCTCCATCGAAAAATCGGAACTTCTGAGCAAATACCTGACACGGGCGGGTGTTAAACACCACGTGCTGAATGCAAAAAATCATGAAAGAGAGGCGGAAATCGTCGCACAGGCCGGCCAGCCCGGTCAGGTGACCATCTCGACCAACATGGCCGGGCGTGGGACCGACATCAAGCTTGGTGAAGGGGTGGCTGATCTCGGAGGGCTTCATATCCTGGGGACCGAGAGGCACGAGAGCCGCCGGATCGACAACCAGCTTCGAGGCCGTTCGGGACGTCAGGGCGACATGGGATCGTCCCGGTTTTACCTTTCTCTCGAAGATGACCTCCTTCGGATCTTCGGTGCAGAAAGAATATCCGGCATTATGGACCGAATCGGCATGGAGGAGGGGCAACCGATCGAGCACCGGCTGATTTCGAAGGCAATCGAAAACGCACAGAAGCGGGTCGAGGGACAGAATTTTGATATCCGCAAGCACCTCCTGGAGTATGACGACGTCATGAACCGCCAGCGGCAGGTGATCTACGAACAGCGAAAAAAGGTTCTTAAAGGTGAAGCTCTCTGGGACGATGTGGAAGAGATGCTGGAGGAAATCGTCGAGGAGATGCTCCCGGAGTATGTCGACGAGAAACGCCACCCTGAAGATTGGGATCTCAAGGGGCTCGACGAAGAGATCTTCCGGCATTTCACGCTGAAGATGAATCTCGCCGAAACAGGCCGTGAACTCGAACGTGGAGACGATGCGGCATCGTTTTCCCAGACAATCCGGGAGAGGATCGTTACGGAGGTCAAGACGCTTCTCAGGAACAAGGAGACGGAGTACGGAAAACCCCTGATGGATTACCTGATGAAGGTGATTATGCTCCAGTCAATCGATACACAATGGAAGGAAAATCTGCTTGCTATGGACCACCTCAAGGAGGGAATCGGTCTGCGGGGATACGGCCAGAAGGATCCGGTGCGGGAGTATCAGAAAGAGGGCTACGACATGTTCATGGACATGATCAGCCGGATCAAGGAGGATAGCGTCGAAAAACTCTGTCTGGTTCAGATCCGCCGGGAAGAGGAAGTGGAGCGGATTGAGGAAAGGCAGCGCCAGAATTACATCATGTCGCGGGGGGAAGACACGCCGGCACCGGCAACCGTCAGAAGGGAAACGGCCAAGGTCGGCCGGAATGACCCGTGCCCCTGCGGCAGCGGCAAGAAATACAAGAAGTGTTGCGGCCGGTAGGCGTCTCCCTTAGCAGGCTGTTGAAAAACGCCCATCTGCTGCGTTTCCCTCATCCTTCGCCGTTCAACGTACTCTAAAGTACGCCTCACGGCTCAGGATTTCAGGGGCCTTGCATCTGGGCATTTTTGAACAGCCTGTAAACGAGCCTTTTTCAAAGGCTCTTAGAGTCGGCAACTGGGCGGTGCAAATCGGGGGGATTATGCAAACATCGGATGACTATCGGGTCCCCGGATTTCTGGCAAACGGAATCCGCACGGGAATTAAAACGGATGGCGGCCGGGATCTTGCGCTGATCTACTCGGCGCGGCCTGCGACTGCGGCGGGTGTATTTACAACGAACTGTTTCAAGGCGGCGCCGGTCCTTCTCGATCAGGATCGGATCCGTTCCGGGATCGCGCATGCGGTGATTGCAAACAGCGGCGTTGCCAACGCCGCGACCGGACCGGAAGGGATTGCCGATGCCCTGGCCGTTTCCAGAGCCGCATCTTCCGAGCTCGGGATTGCCGATGAAACGGTTTTGGTGGCGTCCACCGGTGTCATTGGTCACCGCCTGCCCCTGCGGAAGATTACCGGAGGTGTGAAGGAACTGGTGGCCGGGCTCCGTGCCGGTGGGATTCCGGATGCAGAGGCGGCGATCATGACAACAGACCGGTTCCCCAAGATGGCCTGCCGCAAAGGAAGAATCGGGGCCCGAGAAGTCACCTTATGCGGCATCGCCAAAGGGGCGGGTATGATCCAGCCGAATATGGCGACGATGCTTGCCTTTATCATGACCGATGTCGCGATCGCCCGCGATACCCTGGATTTTATTTTCCGACGGTCAATCGCTTGCAGCTTTAATGCAATCAGCGTCGACGGTTGTATGAGCACGAACGACACGGCCGTCATCCTCGCAAACGGTTTTGCCGGAAATGCGGAGATCAAGCGCGGATCCAGCTATTTGGGGCGTTTCGGAGAAATGCTCTCGGATCTGCTGACCGAACTCGCCCGGGCTCTGGTCCGCGACGGCGAAGGTGCGACCAAACTGATTGAGATTACGGTCTCGGAGGCAAAGACGCGACGGGAAGCGCAACGGATTGCCTATGCTATCGCCAATTCGAACCTGGTCAAGACGGCCTTTTTCGGCGGGGATCCGAACTGGGGACGAATCATCTCCGCTGCCGGGTCTCTCGGTATCGATCTTCCATCGGACCGGATACGCCTTTTTCTGGAGGATGTTCCCCTTTTTCTGAATGGGAAGGGAACGGAAGGCAAGGAGAGCGACCTGGCCACAATCATGAAGCGTCCTGAAATCCGAGTGCGCCTTGCATTGGGAACGGGACACCGGTCGTGGACGGTCTGTACCTCCGATCTCTCCTTCGATTACATCAAGATTAACGCCCATTATCACACGTAAGCGCCGGCGAAAGGCGGGAACATTTCTTTTAATGTTTTCCGCTTGATTAATTGAGTTCTTTGTGTTATCAGCCACCCGAATTCGCACATCCCTGGATTGACGGAGGTTGCCTTTCGAGCGTGGAAGGTTTCCGTTCAAGAGGATGGGGATGGAGGAAAAAACAAGAAAGGAGTTCAGTATGGCCAGTATTTCAATGAAGTTATTGCTTGAGGCGGGGGTTCACTTCGGTCACCAGACCAACAAATGGAACCCCAAAATGAAACCCTATATCTTTGGTGCGCGCAACGGAATTTACATCATCGATCTCCAGCAGACGGTCGGGATGTTTCAGAAGGCGTATCAGTTCGTTGTCGACACGGTTGCGCAGGGGGGAGAGATCCTCTTTGTCGGCACCAAGAAACAATCGCAGGAGTCCGTTCGCGAGGAATCCGAAAAATGCGGAATGCCATACGTCAATCAGCGCTGGCTGGGCGGCATGCTGACCAATTTCGCGACAATTAAGAAGAGCATCGACCGTTTGAACGAGCTCGACCGGATGTTCGCCGATGACAGCATTAAGGCTTTTCCAAAAAAGGAGATCCTCGGTCTTCAGAAGGATCGCGAAAAACTGACCAAGGTTCTGGGAGGTATCCGAACGATCAAGGGTATCCCGAAAGGCCTTTTTGTTGTCGATCCGAAACGGGAAAGTATCGCCGTAACCGAGGCGAGAAAACTGAAAATCCCCATCGTGGCCATGGTGGATACAAATTGCGATCCCGATCTGATCGATTATATTATTCCCGGCAATGATGACGCCATCCGGGCGATCAAGCTCTTTGCAGCCAAAATGGCCGAGGCCGTTCTGGACGGGAAAAAACAGCTTGAGGAACATCTGCAGGCGGAAAGCGACAAGCTATCTCAGACCGCTACGGCCTCCCTGAATGAAAATGACGAGTCCGATGTTCCTGAAAGCGTTGAAACAAATGGTCCCGACTCAGGCGAAGAGAAGGATCGAATAGAGGAGGTAAGGTAAATTGGATATCACATCATCGATGGTGAAGGAATTAAGGGCCAAGACGGGCGCCGGCATGATGGACTGCAAGGACGCTCTCAAGGCAGAGAACGGCGATTTTGAAAAGGCGATCGATTATCTCAGGAAAAAGGGGATGTCGGCCGCCACGAAACGTTCCTCCAAGACGGCGAAAGACGGCGCCATCGCCGCTTACATCCACATGGGGGGAAGAATCGGTGTCATGGTTGAGGTGAACTGCGAGACCGATTTTGTTGCCAAAACGGATGACTTCCAGACCATGTCCAAGGACCTGGCAATGCATGTGGCAGCCTCGAATCCCCGCTATGTCAGGCCGGAGGAGATATCGGATGCGGATTTGGAAAGGGAAAAGGAGATCTATCGCAGCCAGCTTCTGGCAGAGAAAAAGCCGGAAAAAATTTGGGATAAAATCATTGAGGGCAAGCTGAATAAATATTTTGAAGAGGTCTGTCTGATGAATCAAAAGTTCATCAAGAATACGGACATAACAGTCGCCACCCTGGTAAACAATATGATCGCGAAAACGGGTGAAAACATCATCGTCAGAAGGTTTGCGCGGTTTCAATTGGGCGAGGAGCTGAAGTAAAAAATCGTGGATCAGCCGGCCTACAAGAGGGTTCTTCTTAAATTGAGCGGCGAGGCCCTCATGGGAAGACGTTGCTCCGGAATCGACCCGGAGGTGGTCAGTGCCGTGGCCGCAGAAATTCGGGATGTGGTCGCACTCGGTGTTCAACTGGGAATAGTCATCGGCGGGGGCAACATAATCCGTGGCCTGGCGGCAAGTGCGGAGGGAATGGAGCGAACTTCCGCCGATTACATGGGGATGCTTGCCACAGTGATCAACAGTCTGGCCCTTCAGAGCGCACTCGAAAGGGCGGGTGTCACCACGCGTGTTCAGACGGCCATAGAGATGAAAGAAGTGGCAGAACCTTTCGTCCGGAGGCGTGCAATACGCCATATGGAGAAGGGTCGGGTAGTGATCTTCGCTGCCGGAACAGGCAACCCTTATTTTACAACGGACACCGCGGCAGCCCTCCGCGCGGTCGAGATCAACGCGGATATTATCCTGAAGGCGACGAAGGTGGATGGCGTTTATGATCGCGATCCAGTCCAGTATGCCGATGCTGTCATGTACGATAAGGTAAGTTATACCGAAGTGTTGAATAAAAACCTTAAAGTAATGGATGCGACAGCTATATCCCTCTGCAGGGACAACGGACTTTTCTTGAATGTCTTCAATCTGCAGAAGGCGGGAAACATAAGGTGTGTCATTTGCGGCGAGAAAGTAGGAACCATTGTCGGAGGCTGAAGCCATGAAGGAATTGATTTTTGAGGAACTGCGGGAGAGCATGGAAAAGGCAATCCAGGCGCTCGAAAAGTCCTTCAGCAAGGTCAGAACGGGAAGGGCTTCCCTGGCCCTTCTGGATGGCATTCGCGTGGAATACTATGGAACGCCCACACCTTTAAACCAGTTGGCTTCCCTCGCGGTTCCCGAGAGCCGGCTGATTGTTATCTCTCCCTGGGACAGTTCCGTTCTCGGTGCTATCGAAAAGGCGATCCAGAAATCAGACTTGGGACTGATGCCCAGCAACGACGGCAAATTGATCCGTCTTTCGATTCCGATTCTGACCGAGGAGAAACGCAAAGAACTTGTGAAGGTCGTTCGCAAGATGGCGGAAGAGGGCAAGATCAAACAGCGCAACGCACGGAGGGATGCCAATGAGCAAATCAAGGCATTAAAGAAGGAGAATGAGATATCGGAGGACGAACTCTACAACCTCCAGGATGAGGTGCAAAAGCTGACTGACCGGTACATTGAGAAAACCGAAGCGGTTCTTACATTAAAAGAGAAGGAGATCATGGAGATCTGAAATATCGTCTGATCCGGTTTTTCACGGGGAGCCCGCGGGCTCCCCGTTTTATTTGAATCTGTCTTGAAAAATCGCCGTTGATGTGTTAGTCGCTGATTCAAAAGGGTACATTGCCACCGACTGAAATGGACTTATGAAAGAAACAAACACGGAAAAGCTTCCCAAGCATATCGCAATTATTATGGACGGCAACGGAAGATGGGCCGAGAGCCATACCATGGGCAGAATCCTGGGACACCGGAAGGGGGCTGAATCGGTCCGGATTATCACGAAGACCTGCCGTCGGATCGGGATTCGCTTCCTCACCCTCTATGCCTTTTCCGTCGAAAACTGGCTTCGTCCGAAAGCGGAGGTCCGCGCCCTTATGAACCTCCTTCTGGAATATCTGGAAAATGAGACCCGGGAAATGATGGACCAGGACATACGTCTTACCGCCATCGGCGACCTGGATTCGCTCGATGCCCATATCCGCAGTAAACTTTACGAAATAATGGAGAAAACATCCGAAAATCAAGGGATGCTCCTGAATCTTGCACTCAGTTATGGCGGGCGCGACGAGATCGCGGCAGCCGCAAAACGTATGGTCGAAGATGCCGTGGCCGGAAAGATCGCGCCGGCGGATGTTACACGGGAACTCTTTTCAAAATATCTTTACACGACCGCGATTCCCGATCCGGACCTCCTGATACGAACCGGCGGGGAATATCGGGTCAGCAATTTTCTTCTCTACCAGATGGCCTATACTGAATTCTACTTTACGGACCTGCTCTGGCCCGATTTTGGCGAGACCGATCTTCTCACTGCGATTGACGAATATCAGCGGCGGGAACGGAGGTTCGGAATGACCAGCGAGCAGATCGGCGGCAGGTAAGGGGAATACCAGGGAGGGTCGAGGGAATCGGTACCGCGGACTCAGTGATACAACGGTGTGGACTGCAGCCGCTCACGGGGAGGTGAAAAATGACGCCCCATATGAAGAGATGGATCACCGGCATCATCGCCATACCGATACTGTTCGGAATCATCGCCTACAGCGGGAAAGAAGCCTTCGCAATTCTGATCATTGTCGCATCTCTTACGGGTATGCAGGAGTATAACCGGATGGCCTTCGGCCGGGGTTTTTCAATCGAAAAGATGGAGACCTTGATCATCGCCCTGCTCATCCTCCTGGCCTCCTGCAGCGCAAAAGCGCCTCTGGTATTGGCTGTACTGACCTTCGCAGTTATGACGATTCTGATCCTTAACCTTCTTCGGATACGAAAACAGGGGTTGGATATGTCGCATGCCGGTCGGGTGATCCTGGGTATTCTCTATATCCCCCTCCTGATGGCCCATTTCATCCTGATCCGCCAGACGCAGTCGGGCGTCCTGTGGATATTCTTCATCTTGGTTATGGCCTTTGCCGGGGATACCGCCGCATACTATATCGGACGGCGGCTGGGAAAACGAAAGCTTCTCGCTGAGATAAGCCCGGGGAAGACCGTCGAAGGGACGATCGGTCTTGTCGCAGGAAGCATTGCGGGTTGTATTGTCTTCAAACTGTTTTTTTTCCCGATGCTTACCGTTGCGCATGCCGCTGTTCTGGGGCTGGTGGGCAGCGTTACAGGACAGCTTGGGGATCTATCCGAATCGGCTCTGAAAAGGGCGGCAGGGGTGAAGGATTCCGGAACGCTGCTGCCCGGTCACGGGGGGATTCTCGACCGGCTGGACTGCCTTATGTTCATCACGCCTATCGTTTATTATTATCAGGAATTCTTGATTCGATGAAACGAATTTCCGTACTCGGCTCCACCGGTTCAATCGGGGTCAGCACACTGGATGTCATCCGCGCCCATCGGGATCAATTCGTCGTCACGGCGCTCACGGCAGGCCGCAACATCAACCTCATGAAGCAACAAATCGAACAGTTCCAGCCGCGATTGGCGGCAGTCGTCGATGAGGCACATGCCAGCAAGCTTCGCAGGCTTCTGGGTCCTGCAACGACAACGGATATCCTTTACGGACCGGATGGCTATCGGGAGACGGTCGCATCAGCGGATGTCGATATGGTCGTATCCGCCATTGCCGGCGCAGCCGGATTGATTCCGACGCTGAACGCAATTGAAGCAGGAAAGGATATCGCGCTGGCGAACAAGGAGACGCTCGTGATGGCGGGAGATCTCGTTCTTCGCAAGGCGGCCGAAATGGGGGTGAAAGTCATCCCCGTTGACAGTGAACACAGCGCTATCTTCCAGTGTCTGCAGGGTCACAGGAAGCAGGATGTCCGCCGGATCATCCTCACGGCCTCCGGCGGACCCTTTCTCCATGCCTCCGAGGAAGAACGATCAAGGGTTACACCCGCACAGGCCCTTCGGCACCCGACTTGGTCGATGGGAAAGAAAATCACGATCGATTCGGCTACGATGATGAACAAGGGTCTGGAAGTAATTGAAGCCGGGTGGTTGTTCGGACTTCCCGGAAGGGCGATCGATGTTCTCATCCATCCCCAGAGCATTGTCCACTCCCTGGTGGAGTACCGGGACGGGAGCGTGATCGCCCAAATGGGAATGCCGGATATGAAGATTCCCATTGCCTACGCCCTGTCTTATCCGAATCGCCTGGTCCGGGAAGAAAATACTCTCGATCTTAGAAAGGTCGGAAATCTTGCATTTCTCGACTGCGATCCGATTCGCTTTACCGCACTCCGGCTCGCTTATGCGGCGGCGAAAACCGGGGGGACAATGCCCGCTGTTCTCAACGGGGCGAATGAAATGGCCGTGATGGCCTTTATTGAAGAAAAGATACGATTTGACAGAATTGTTTCTGTAGTGGATGAGGTCCTCTCCCGTCATCGCGTACAGGCGAATCCGTGTATCGACGCGATCCTTGAGGCGGACCGCTGGGCAAGGCAAGAGGCGGGAAAAATCATTGAGGGAATAAAAAATTGATCGGAATCAGCATCGCATCAGTGGTTGTTTTATTGGGAGTCCTGATTTTCGTCCATGAGTTCGGTCATTTTTTAATGGCGAAGCGGGCGGGCGTCGGCGTTTTGAAGTTTTCACTGGGCTTCGGCCCGCGGATCATCGGCAAAAAAATAGGTGAAACGGAATACATCCTCTCGCTGATCCCTCTCGGCGGTTATGTAAAACTCCTGGGAGAATCCCCTGGGGAAGAATTGCCGGAGGAGGATCAAACAAGATCCTTTCTGAAACAAAAAGTCTGGAAAAGGATCTTCATCGTGGCAGCCGGACCGTTATTCAATATCCTGCTGGCTCTTGCGATCTTCACCCTCGTCAACATGATCGGCCTTCCCGTCCTGACGACGGAAATCGGTTCTATACAGCCGGATTCCGCCGCGATCGAATCCGGAATAAAGATGGGGGATCGGATTACCGTTATCGACGGAAAGTCCTTAACAAAGTGGGATCAGATCTCTGAAATCGTTGCGAAATGCCAGGGAAGACCGCTCAGGGTTACGATTCTCCGGAACGCCGTCTCCTTGGATATCACGGTGAAGCCACGATCCATGAAAACCCGAAACATTTTTGGGGAAGAGATTGAAGCTTACAGGATCGGCATCAGCCCGTCACCGAATACCGTCATCGAAAGGCATAACCCCCTTTCGGCTTTCGGCGAAGGCATCCGCCAAACATGGGTTATCAGCAAACTGACCGTAATCAGCATCTACAAGCTTTTTCAAGGAGTCATATCCCCCAAGACGCTGGGCGGTCCGATTCTCATCGCCCAGATTGCCGGGGCACAGGCGAAGGAGGGAATCGTCCATTTCCTTTTGTTCATGGCCCTGCTCAGCATCAATCTGGCGATCCTGAACCTCCTGCCGATTCCAGTCCTGGACGGTGGTCATCTGTTATTCTACGGAATTGAAATGGCGACGGGCCGCGAAATCAATCTCCGCTGGCGGGAAATGGCCCAGCAGGTAGGTTTTTTCCTTCTGATTTTACTGATGATTTTCGTCTTCATGATCGATATCGAAAGGCTGAATTTGAAGTTTATTAACGATTTCATCCGAACATTTACGGGATAGCCATGATTACCCTGGCGATGGAATGCGCAACGGATACCTTGGGACTGTCGCTCCTGGAGGGGAAGGAGATCCTGACCGATTTTTATCTGGGTGCAGGAAGACACCATGCGGAGGTTCTGCTGCCCGCCCTGGAACAGCTCCTCTTTTTGACGGGAATCACCATGGGGCAGATCGATCTTCTGGCCTGCACAACCGGGCCCGGTTCGTTTACAGGAGTAAGAATCGCAGTGAGCACCGTGAAAGGCCTCGCCCTTGCTACGGGAAAACCCATCGTTGGAATTTCGACGCTGGAAGCTCTGGCCATGAATGCTTTTCCCTCCCCGGGGCTGACCTGTCCGCTGCTCGACGCCCGCAGGGAACAGGTCTATGCAGGATTGTACCGGATGGATCCGGATGGTTTTCCAGAAATCGTGACACCGGATCGACTGACCGATATCGCGCAATTAATACGGGATCTTCCGGCAGACAAAATCGATTTTATTGGAGGCGGGGCGCTGCGTTATCGGAATCGTCTCCTTGAATCCCGGCCCGGATGTTGTGACCCGGCCGGAAGCAGGAAACACAGACTCCATGCATCGGCCGTAGGCCTGATCGCCGTTCACCGGTATTGTCAGGGACAAGGTGAAGATCCGCTGACTTTTTCTCCGAATTATTTTCGCCCGTCCGACGCGGAGGCCGGGAAACCTATCCGGGTTGAAGAGGCACATCATTGACATGAGACAAAGGTTGACATCTTGATCGAATTACGGTAAGTTATAAAAGTTATGAATCATAACGGTTTCATTATGGGTGAGGGTTTCCCCTTTATTATTGCACTGTGCGGAGCGACTATCCTGGCTTTTGCAGCCGGGCTCAAGGTGGTTTTGTGTGTTTTTTTGATCGTCACTCTTTTTGTGATCTGGTTCTTCCGCAATCCGCAGAGATATCCGCCGGCATCGGAAAAGGAGGGCCTGATCATTTCCCCTGCGGACGGCAGGGTGATCCGGATTGAAGAGACGACCAGCGATGAGAAACCCGGCCAAACTTTTCTGAAGATCAGCATCTTTATGAATATTTTCGATGTTCATGTCAACCGGATCCCCTGTGCCGGCGAGGTCCGATCCATCCGTTACCGGGAGGGGAAATTTCTGTCGGCCAACCTGGACAAGGCCTCGGAGTTTAACGAAAGAAACACCATCCTGCTGCAAACGGCAGACGGACGCGAGATCATAACCGTCCAGATCGCCGGACTGATTGCGAGGAGGATCGTCTGTTGGCTGAAGGAGGGTATGCAGGTGTCAAGAGGGGAACGATTCGGTATGATTCGTTTCGGTTCACGGCTTGAGGTGTTTCTGCCGCTCGGTTCCACCCTTCTCGTCAAGGTTGGAGAAAAGGTGCGGGCAGGCGAGACGCCCATTGGAGAACTGACATGAAAAACAATGCGACATTCAGGCGCGACCGGATGAAAAAAGGAGTCTATGTCCTTCCGAATCTCATTACCACGGCCAACCTTTTCTGCGGTTTCTACTCCGTGATCGCCTCCATGAAAGGGGCTTACGAGATTGCAGCGGTGACGATCCTGATCGCGGTGGTTCTGGATAGCCTGGACGGCCGAATTGCCCGGATCACCCATACAACAAGCAAATTCGGTGCGGAGTACGATTCCCTCTGCGATCTGGTGACATTCGGGGTGGCACCGGCGATCTTGGTGTACAACTGGTCGTTGTTTTCTTACGGGAAATGGGGGTGGCTCGGTGCTTTTCTGTTCGTCGTCTGCGGGGCCCTTCGCCTGGCCCGGTTCAATGTTCAGATCGGCGTGATCGACAGCCGCGTCTTCAATGGCTTGCCTATACCGGGAGGCGCCGCGGTTGTGGCCACGGGTGTGCTTCTGTTTTATTACCTTGGAGGAGAGGGTAATTTCACCGATCCTTCGATCATGATCGGCGTAGTTGCCATTGCGTCCTTCATGGTCAGCAGCATCAAGTATTACAGTTTTAAAGACCTCCACTATTTCTCGCGCAAGCCATTCATGTCCTTCGTCCTGATTGTCATGATTTTGGTGATCGTTGTAGCAGAACCGCAGATTATGCTTTTCACTTTTGCTTTCGGATACAGTCTTTCGGGACCGGTATGGACCCTTTGCCGGATCTACAGAAAAATGTTGACGGAATTCAAGGCAAGAAAGTCGCAATGTCAGGATCATCCGTTATAAAACGCATCACAGCCTGAGGAAAGAACCGGGGCATCTCAGACTGAAGGCAGACGGGCTACCGGATCACCCCAGCCTTCATTCAATAGTCCAGAATTGTTATTAATTTATATTCGTAAGGGGTTTTTTATGAAAAGTTACAATGTTGCCGTTGTGGGTGCCACGGGGGCCGTGGGCAATGAGATGATCCGGGTCCTGGAGGAGCGTCAATTTCCGGTTGGAAAGCTGACCCTCCTTGCATCGGAAAGATCGATCGGAAAGGAGCTCACTTTCCGTGGAAAGGCGCTACAAGTAGAGCTTTTAACCGATAATTCATTCCGGGGAATCGAAATCGGGCTCTTCTCCGCGGGGGGAAGCATCAGTGAAAAATTTGCCCCCATCGCGGCCGGCGCCGGTTGTGTCGTCATTGACAACACGAGCGCCTTTCGCATGGTTCCGGAAATTCCTCTGGTTGTTCCGGAGGTGAATCCCGAGGCCGTTGCCCTGTACAAAAACCGGGGAATCATCGCAAATCCGAATTGTTCCACAATTCAGATGGTCGTTGCCCTGAAACCGATCCATGACGCGGTGCGGATAAAGAGAATTGTGGTTTCGACGTATCAGGCCGTGTCCGGAACGGGGAAAAAGGCTATTGAAGAGCTTTCTCTCCAGACTCAGGACCTCATGAACTGCCGGGAACCGGTCGCTAAGGTTTATCCACACCGGATTGCATTCAACTGTCTTCCCCATATCGATCTCTTCCTTGACAATGGTTATACAAAGGAGGAGATGAAGATGGTTAACGAGACTCAAAAGATCATGAATGATCCTTCGATTGCGGTCACGGCGACAACGGTCCGGGTACCGGTTTTCTATGCGCACTCCGAATCCATAAACATCGAAACAGAGAAGAAAATTACTCCGGATGGGGTCCGGAGGCTTCTTTCAACGGCACCAGGCGTTCGGGTGGTTGACAATCCGCGGGAAAAGCAATATCCGCTTGCGATTGATGCCGCGGGTCATGATGAGACACTGGTCGGAAGAATCCGGGAAGACGAATCCATTCCGAACGGTATCAACATGTGGGTCGTGGCGGACAATATCCGGAAGGGCGCCGCGCTCAATGCCGTTCAGATCGCCGAGATCCTGATCCGTAAATATCTATGAAGATCATCGGGGGAGATGCCAGGGGAAGACCGATCCGACTTCCAGGGAAATGCCGGATCCGGCCTACCGCCGATCGGGTCAAAAAATCCCTTTTTGATATTCTTCATCCCGTCACGGAGAAATCGTTCCTCGATCTGTTCGCCGGCAGCGGAAATGTCGGACTGGAGGCCTTGAGCCGGGGGGCTCGTTTTTCGATCTTTGTTGAGAAGGATCTCCATCTGGTCAAGGCGATCGGGGTTTGCCTCTCTCAGCTCGGATTCAGTGAGCGGGCGGAGGTGATTGCCCTGGACGCGCGCAGAGGGCTGGAATACCTCGTTCAAAGGGGAATTCTGTTCGATATCATTTTTGCCGATCCGCCGTATGATCAGGATTCGGTCCGTCAAACTCTCCAATGGCTTGGGAAAGGAAATCTCCTGACAGAGAACGGCATCGTTGTGATCCAGCATTCGGTCAGGGAAAAATTGGAAGGATCACGGGTACAGAGGTTGGTTATAGCGGATCATAGACGGTACGGTGATACGATGTTGTCCTTCCTGCATAAAAAAGATCAAGGGAAAGCCTCATGAAAAAGATAGCGGTATATCCGGGTTCATTCGATCCGATCACCAACGGTCACGTGGATATTATCAAAAGGGGCATACGGATGTTTGATGAACTCATCGTTTTAATTGCCCACAATCCGAACAAGAAGGCGCTTTTTACCGTGGACGAAAGGTTGGAAATGATTCGTGAGGTGATCCGGGCCTGCGAGAATGTCCGCGTCGACAGCTTCGACGGACTCCTGGTGGAGTATGTGAAAAGGACTGGGGCAAACGTGATTCTCCGGGGGTTGCGCGCCCTTTCCGATTTCGAATACGAGTTTCAGCTTGCCCTCATCAACCGCCGTTTAAACCGGGATGTCGAAACCGTATTTCTCATGTCCGGTTTCAAATGGTTTTATACGAGCTCGAAAATCATCAATGAGGCGGCAAGCCTGGGGGGATCGGTGAAGGGGCTGGTGCCGGAGATCGTTAATCTGAAACTGCTGCAGAAATATTCACGCGACGGCGGCAAATGAATCGAGATTCCTTTCAGGAAGGGTAGAAGAATTATGGGAGGGATATTCGGCGTCGTATCGGAAGGAAATTGCGCAAAGGCCCTGTTTTACGGAACGGATTACCACTCTCATCTCGGAACCGAGAATGCTGGACTGGCCGTATGGGATGAAGGGTTCAGCCATACCATTCACAGCATCAGCGAAGCCCAGTTCAAGTCCCGTTTTGTAGGGGATTACAAGGAGATGACCGGTCATATGGGCATCGGGGCGATTGATGACGACTCCCCGCAGCCGCTGATCGTCCGTTCCAAATTCGGGACCTATGCAATCGCTGCAACCGGACTGATCACCAACAAGGACGAACTGACGCGCAATCTTCTCCGGAACGACGACTCTTTCAACGAAATGGCGGGCGGCGGTGTAAATGGCGTTGAACTGGTCGCGAAACTGATCAATCGGGGTGAAAGCATTGTCGATGGAATCATCCGGATGCAACGTGTCATTGAGGGATCGGTTTGCCTTCTTTTGATGACCCGGGAAGGGATTTATGCGGCAAGGGACCGTTGTGGCCGATTTCCCCTGTCAATCGGGAAGGGGATTTGTGGAGCGGAATCAACCCCCAGCTATGTGGCGGCATCCGAATCGAGTTCCTTCCCCAATCTCGGTTATGCGTTGATCCGTTCACTCGGACCGGGTGAGATTGTACGACTTGATATCAACGGTATTCATGTTGAATGTCCCCCCGGCGCAGAGAAGCACGTCTGCGCCTTCCTATGGATCTACACGGGAGATCCCTCCTCGATCTATGAAGGAATCAGTGTCGAGAATGCGCGTGAACGGTGCGGCAGGGCCATGGCCCGGAACGATCGTATTGAAGCCGATTTCGTAACGGGTGTCCCCGATTCCGGTATCGGTCATGCCATCGGTTATGCGATGGAATCCGGTCTTCCGTACCGCCGGCCTCTGGTCAAATACACGCCCGGATATGGAAGAAGCTACACGCCTCCGTCCCAGGACATCCGGGACCTTGTGGCAACGATGAAACTCTGCGCCGTCCGGGACGTTATTCAGGGAAGCAGGATGGTCGTATGTGACGACTCAATCGTCCGGGGAACCCAGCTCAAGAATTACACGATCCGGAAACTCTGGGACAACGGGGCGAGGGAAATCCATGTCCGTCCGGCTTGTCCGCCCCTGATGTTTCCCTGTAGATATGCCTCTTCCACGAGAACGATCTCCGAACTGGCATCCCACCGGGCGATCCGCGCCCTTGAAAGCGAGAGAATGAATCCGATCGATGAATACCTGGACCACGCTTCCGATCAATACCGGAAAATGGTCGAATGGATCCGGAAGGATCTGGACGTAACCTCCCTTAAATACATCCATATCGAGGAGATGATTGCGGCCATCGGTCTGCCGGAGGAACAGCTTTGCCTCTTCTGCTGGCGCGGCCGGTAGGAAATGGGTTTACGATCTCCGAGTATTTGATCTGAAAGCGTTGAGGTGCGTTGTTGAACCCGGTCATCCGAAGAAAAAAGACGAAATCCATCGATCTCGGAGGTGTCCGGATTGGCGGCGATGCACCGGTTGTGGTCCAGTCCATGACCTCATCGGACACCCGTGACACCCGTGCAACGGTCGAGCAGATCCACGCGCTGGAAGAAGCGGGTTGTGAAGTTGTCCGCGTCGCCATTCCCGATGAGGCGGCTGCGATCGCTATCCATGATATCCGTTCCCGGATTCATATTCCCCTGATAGCCGATATCCATTTCCAATATCCTCTTGCACTCCTTGCCATGAATCACGGCGCGGACGGTATCCGGATTAATCCCGGCAACATCCCCGCAGAGGGAATTCGCAAAATCGTCTCCGTTGCCAAGGCAAACCGGAAGGTGATCCGGATCGGAATCAATGCGGGATCCTTGGAGAAGGAGGTTGCTGTCCGCCACGGCGGTCCGAGTGCGGAGGCCTTGGTCGAAAGCGCCTTGAAGAATATCCGTATCCTGGAGGATATGGATTTCGACGCGATAAAACTCTCATTGAAATCATCCGATGTGTCGACCATGATTGCGGCCTATCGATCCATCTCCAAGAAGAGCGATTACCCCCTGCATCTTGGCGTCACGGAGGCGGGCACCCTCATTCAAGCGGCAATTAAATCCGCCCTCGGTATCGGAACCCTGCTGTATGACGGTATCGGCGACACAATCCGGGTTTCCGTGACCGGAAATCCCTTCCCCGAAATTAATCTGGCGTATGGCATCCTGCGGGCACTCAACATCCGAAACGTTGGTCCCGATATTGTTTCCTGTCCCACGTGCGGCCGCTGCGAAATCGATCTTGCGGGCCTGGCCGAGCAGGTGGAACGTGAACTCCGGGGGATGAAAACCCCCATGAAGATCGCCCTCATGGGTTGCGTGGTCAACGGGCCGGGGGAAGCCGCCGAGGCGGATATCGGTATTGCAGGTGGAAAGGGTTCCGGCATGTTGTTCCGAAAAGGGAAGGTCGTACGCAAGATCCGGGAAGATGAATTTGTCCCGGTGTTGCTGGAAGAGATCCGGAAGATGGAGAAGAATTCCGGACGGAATGAAGGTTCATCGTAAAGGAGTTAGCATGCGCTATTCAGAAATGTTCCTGCCCACGGAGAGGGAGATTCCTTCCGATGCAGAACTGATCAGTCACCAGCTCATGATCCGGGCAGGCCTGATGAGAAAACTTACCGGCGGGATTTATTCATATCTTCCATTAGGTTACCGGGTGATCCGTAAGTTTGAACAGATTGTCCGGGAGGAGATGAACCGTGCAGGCGCCCAGGAGGTCTTTCTCCCGATGGTTCAGCCGGCGGAACTCTGGCAGGAGTCCGGGCGATGGGTCCATTACGGCAAAGAACTGCTCCGCTTTCGTGATCGTCATGATCGGGAGTACTGTCTCGGTCCGACCCATGAAGAGGTTATTACCGATCTGGTCCGGAACGAAATCAAAACCTACCGGCAGCTTCCTCGAAATCTCTATCAGATCCAGACGAAATTCCGCGATGAAATCCGGCCGCGGTTCGGGGTGATGCGCTGCCGGGAATTCGGCATGAAAGACGCCTACAGTTTTGATATGGACGAGGCAGGCGCGGAGATCAGCTACCGGAAGATGTTCGATGCCTATCAGCGGATCTTTACCCGTTGCGGCCTGAACTTTCGTCCGGTGGAGGCGGACTCGGGAAGCATCGGCGGCAGATATTCCCACGAATTCATGGTCATGGCCGATTCCGGAGAGGATGCAATCTGTCATTGCAGCGTATGCGACTATGCGGCAAATTTGGAGAAGGCCGATATTGCCAAGCCTGTGGAGTACGACGCTGCGGTGTCGACCTTTGATATCGAAGAGGTGAAAACCCCTGGGGTCAGAACCATCGAGGAGGTATGCGGCTTTTTAAAGGTTGCACCGGATGCGGTCGTCAAGACCCTGATCTTCTCCGCGGACGATACCCCTGTGGCCGTTCTCATCCGCGGGAACCAGGAGGTCAACGAGATCAAGGTCAAAAATTTTCTCGGTTGCAATTCCCTGGAACTGGCCGATGATGCGATGATAAAAAAGGCCACCGGATCTCCCCGGGGATTCGTTGGCGCTGTCGGAATACAGGCCCGGGTTATTGCCGATTATTCACTTTTGGGAATGAGCGACTGTATCATGGGGGCCAACCGAGAGGATTACCACCTCCGCCACGTGAAGCCGGGTCGGGACTTCACGATTGCGGACTTTGCGGATCTCCGTATGATCCGGGAATCAGATCCCTGTCCGCGCTGCGGAGGAAAGATCCGCTTTGCGCGCGGAATCGAGGTCGGTCATGTTTTCAAGTTGGGGACCCGATACAGCAAGGCCATGAAAGCCGTTTTTCTGGACCAGAACGGAAAAGAAAAGATCATGGTGATGGGATGTTACGGTATCGGCATCGGCAGAACGGTCGCCGCGGCCATCGAACAGAATCACGATGCGGATGGTATCGTCTGGCCCTTGTCGCTCGCCCCCTATGCCGTGATCATCACCCCGGTGAACGTGAGAGAAAAAACGCTCTGCGACGCCGCGGAGGTACTTTATTGTATCCTGACCGAACAGGGCGTGGAAGTGATCCTGGATAACCGGGACGAAAGGGCCGGCGTCAAATTCAAGGATGCCGATCTGATCGGAATTCCCTATCGCGTGACAGTCGGTCCCAAGCAACTGGCCGAAGGGAAAATGGAAATCAAAGCGCGACGATCCGGAGAGGTCGCGATCCTGCCGGTTTCCGAGGTTGCTCCTTTTCTCATGGACCGCATCAGTGAAAAATGTGCGGTACGATAAGTGAGGTATAGAGCATGATACCTTATTTGATCCCTTACGCCTTGCTCTTCACTTTTTACGCTGTAAACGGGAGAGGATGGTAGCCCTCATGCTCCGCATCAACGACATCCTTGATAAGATCCAGTCTTATCTTTCCCCTTCCGAAATCGGCATGATCGAAAAGGCCTACATCTTTTCGGCGTCTGTTCATCAGGGGCAGATTCGCCTTTCCGGCGAACCCTATTTGACACATCCCATGGAGGTCTGCGGCATTCTCGCAGACATGAAACTCGATGCGGCGACGCTCGTGACCGGTCTTCTGCACGATACAGTCGAGGATACCCTCACCACGCTGGAACAGATCGAAGAGGCCTTCGGCAAAGAAGTGGCCTTTCTCGTCGAGGGGTTGACGAAGATCAGCAAAATTACCCTCGGCAATCAGGAGGAGAGACAGGCGGAAAATTTCCGGAAGATGATTCTGGCGATGTCGTCCGATATCCGGATTCTTCTCATCCGTTTGGCGGACCGGATACACAATATGCGGACTCTCGAGTTTCAGACGCCGGACCGGCAGCTCTATATTTCCAAAGAATCCATGGATCTGTATGCGCCTCTGGCCAACCGCCTGGGAATCAATTGGATGAAAATTGAGCTGGAGGACCTTTCTTTCCGGTATCTCGACTATGAGGCATACAATGAACTCGCAAAACGGATCGTTAAAAAAAAGAAGAAACGGGAAGAGTATGCGGAAGAGGTCAGAGGGATCATCCGGCAAGAGCTGGAACGTTCCGGAATACGGGGTGAAGTGGAGGGAAGAGCAAAACATTTCTTCAGCATCTTCAAGAAAATGAAAGAACAGCACATCGATTTCGACGAGGTTTACGATCTCACGGCCTTCAGGATCATACTCGATTCGGATAAGGACAAAGACTGCTATGAGGCCCTGAGCATGGTTCATGCCCTTTGGACACCGGTCCCCGGAAGATTCAAGGATTATATTGCCATGCCGAAAGTCAACCACTACCAGTCCCTCCATACAACGGTGATCGGCCCTTACGGGGAGAGGGTTGAGATCCAGATCCGGACCCGTCCGATGCATGATTGGGCCGAGGAGGGGATCGCCGCCCACTGGCGTTATAAGGAAGGGCGGGCCTTTTCAACCGATGTTGATCAGATCAAGAAACTCCGGGATTTGTTGGATGCACAGCATGAGATCGAGAATCCCCGTGAGTTCATGTCCAACCTGAAGGTGGCTCTGTTCCCCGAAGAAGTTTATGTGTTCACCCCGAACGGGGATGTAAGATCCTTTCCGAAAGGGGCAACCCCCATCGATTTTGCCTATAGCATCCATACGGATATCGGCAACCAGTGCATCGGCGCCAAGGTCAACCGGAACATCGTGCCTCTGAAATATCAATTGAAGAATGGGGATAGAGTCGAGATCATCACCCAGGCGGGCCACCATCCCAGTAAAGACTGGCTGAAGTATGTAGTCACATCCCGTGCCATGGCGAAGATACGCAACTGGGTCAAGATCGAGGAACGTAAGAAGAGTGTAATGCTGGGCCGGGATCTCCTGGAGAAGGAATTCAAGAAACACCACCTGAAATTCGGCCAATCTTCAAAGACAAAGGAAATGCAAAAGCTATTAAAAGAATATCACGTCGAATCCATAGACGATCTGATGGCTGTCGTCGGTTACGGAAGGGTCTCTCCCAAGCACATCGTTCATCTTTTCCTCCCGGAGGATGAGGTCAAAAAAGGAGAACCGCCTGACCGAATGAAAAAGAAAGGTGTGGAGACTGAGCCGGTCGGCGTGTCACTGACCGGGATCGATGATATCATGGTCCGGTTCGGAAAATGCTGTGATCCGATTCCCGGTGACGAGATTATCGGTTACATCTCGCGAGGGCGGGGGATCACGGTTCATACGGCCAATTGCATGCATGTCCAGGATATGGATTCAGAACGGCTGGTAGATGTTCATTGGGATATCCATGAAAAAAAAGAATACCCGGTCCACATGAGAATCATCTGCCATGACAAGAAAGGGGCTCTCGCCGACATCAGCGCCGCCATATCTTCACTGGATGTCAATATCACCCACGCGGAGATCAATGCGCTTCAAGATGGGCAGGCCCATTGCGAATTCAGCGTAAATGTTGTTGATTTGAATCAGTTCAATAAGATTGTTGCGGCCATCAGAAAGTTACGGGGAGTCATCTCCGTGGAGAGACTCTGCCGATCCTGAGCGGGTGCGTGTCATCTTCGTTCTCCGCGATGATTCGAGTTGACGACGGGTTGCCGATTGCTGTATGAATCAACCCGCAAACGACATGAAGGACGGGATGGAAGCGATGGCATTTATGAATGGGCGGCCGACGAAGTTCGGTTTGATTGCACTGACAATGTTCGTGTTCTGCATGCTTCCTCTGACCGCAGCGGGGGCGCAGCGACCGGCAGCACATTTGGTGCTGATCGATCCGGCGCACGGAGGAGAGGATTCCGGCGTTTTTTCGGATAAACTGCATGAGAAGGACCTGACCCTGAACCTTGCCATCCTGATCCGACAGGAGGCACAAAAGATGACGGGCCTTCAGGTTCAATTGACACGTTCGTCGGACAGGAGAATGACGATCGCGGAGAGGATCAAGGCGGTCGGGACGACGAAAGCGGACTGTCTCATCAGCCTTCATGTCAATGCCGGTTTCGGAAAGAAGGCGACAGGCTACGAGATCTATTTCCCGGGATTTCAGCAGGAGGTATCCGGAGGCAAAGATTCATCGCCCATCATCAAGGATATGACTCGGAATAAATCCCTCAACGATTCCGTGCGGCTTGCGCAACAGATCCAATCCGGTCTTGAAACGGTTTTACCCCGCAAGGGGCGGGGGTTACGCGAGGCCCCAAGTCCGTTGCTGGACGCAATGAACATTCCCGGCCTGGTTGTCGAGATCGGTTTTGCAACCAACCCGGACGACCTGAAGAAACTGACCGGACCCAAAACGCAGAAAGCCATTGCAAATGCCGTGGTCAAGGGCCTGCAAAATTATTTTTCTTCATTACCTTGATAGGTTACGCATGGGAAGACCGGACGGCAGAGGCTGGAATCAAATGCGTGATTTTCGAATCACGCGTCCATACCTGTGTTTCGCGGAAGGTTCTGTTTTAGTGGAGATGGGCCTTACAAAGGTGATCTGTGCCGCTACGATTCAGGATACGGTCCCCGGCTTCCTCAAGAATACCGGAAGGGGTTGGCTGACGGCGGAATATGCGATGCTTCCCGCTGCGACGCAGAAAAGATCCAATCGAGAATCAACCAGCGGCCGCATTGGCGGAAGGACCCATGAGATACAGCGGCTGATCGGCCGCTCGCTCCGGTCTGTAACCGACTTGCAAAGCTTTGGTGAACGCACCGTTACGATCGATTGCGATGTCATTCAGGCCGACGGGGGAACGCGCACGGCGGCTATTACGGGGGCGTTTGTCGCCCTTGTCGATCTTTTCCGGAAGTTGAAGGAACGCTCCGAGGTGTCTTTCATACCCGTAAGGGATTATGTCTCGGCGGTCAGCGTCGGCGTCGTGGATGACGAGTTGAGGCTCGATCTGGCTTATGAGGAGGATTCGAGGGCGGAAGTCGATATGAATTTTGTAATGACCGGCGGCGGTCTATTCATAGAGGTCCAGGGAACCGCGGAGGGTTTGCCTTTTGATCGCGACCGCCTTTCCGCCATGACGGATCTTGCCGCAGCCGGGATCGCGGATCTCACCCGGAAGCAGCGGGAGATCCTCGGAGGGCTGCGCTGAAAAAAATCGTCTTCGCCTCGCGAAACAGGGGCAAAATTCTTGAAATCGGGTCGATGATCAAAGGCAGTGAGATTCACCTCAAATCCCTGATGGATTACCCCGACCTTCCCGATATCATGGAGGACGGAAACAGTTACCTGGAAAATGCCCTCAAGAAGGCCCGGGTCGTTTCAGAATGTACCGGTGAGACGGTTCTTGCCGATGACTCGGGGCTTGAGGTGGAGGCCCTGGGCGGCGCACCGGGGATCCATTCCGCCCGGTATGCCGGAGAGGATACTGACGATGAAAAAAACATCCAAAAACTCCTGGACGACATGAAGAACATCGCGTCCGAAAACAGGGGAGCGAAATTTCGGTGCATTCTTGTCCTCTATTCCGCCGATGGGCGCTATGAAACCTTTGAAGGATGCTGGAAAGGTAGGATTGCGGAAAAGCCTGTAGGCCGGAGTGGGTTCGGATATGATCCGGTTTTTTTTCTCCCAGGAGAGAAAATGACTGCAGCCGAGCTTCCACCCGAGGTCAAGAACAGGATCAGCCATCGGGCGCAAGCTATTGCAAAGCTGAAGGAAAGTTTCCTAAAGAGATAAAAGTACAAATAACCGGGGCGTAGCGCAGCCCGGTAGCGCGCCTGCTTTGGGAGCAGGATGTCGAGTGTTCAAATCACTCCGCCCCGACCATAGTATTTAGTCGATTGGCTGTTCCGGCACGAGCAACATTCTGAAATTACTTGACGGACATCAAGACATTGTTCAGGACGGATCCCATCTCTCGCCGGATCGAATCCAATCGTTCCTGTGTTGCCGCTTCGAATCGCAGAACGAGAACAGGCTGCGTATTGGATACCCTGAGAAGCCCCCAACCGTCACCGAAAGCCACCCGCACGCCGTCAATATCGATAATTTCATGGCTGTGACGGTAGTATTCCCGGACGGCCTCCACCACCCCGAATTTGATCCGGTCGGGGCAATCGATACGGATCTCGGGTGTGGCAAAGGTTCGGGGGAGATCGGAGAGGAGGTCGCTCAGCCTTTTTCCGGATTCGGATAGAATCTCCAGCAGACGGACGGAGGCATATATCGCGTCGTCAAATCCGAAATAACGGTCCGCGAAAAAGATGTGACCGCTCATCTCTCCGGCCAGGAGGGCCTTTTCCTCTTTCATCTTCCCCTTGATCAGAGAATGCCCGGCCTTCCACATGATGGCCTGCCCGCCATTCCTGAAAATGTCGTCATAGAGTTTCTGCGAACATTTGACCTCCCCGATGATGACTGCGCCGGGATTTTTCTTCAGGATGAAGCGAGAGAAGAGCAGCAGCAGTTCATCCCCCCAGAGAATATCGCCGCGATCCGTGACTACGCCGATCCGGTCGGCATCCCCGTCATAGGCGATACCGGCTTCGGCCTTTTCTGATAGAACCAGTCGGGTCAATTCCTGCAGGTTTTCAGGAACGGTGGGATCGGGAAAGTGGTTGGGAAAGCGGCCGTCCGGATCGCAGTAGATGTCGGTGACACGGCAGCCGTACCGCTTCAGCAGAGGGAGGGCGAAGAATCCGCCGACGCCGTTGCCGCCGTCGATAACGATTCGGTGACCCGGCATCACCTTCACATGCTCGAAGAGATAATCACGATATATTTCGGAGATTTCCCGGCGGGAGGATCTTCCCGTGCCGTCAATATAGACCCCGCATTCGATGATCTTCCGCAGCGCCTGAATATCCGTTCCGTAGATCGTATCCGGGCCGATGCAAATCTTGAAGCCATTGAAATCCGGTGGGTTATGGCTCCCCGTGACCATGACGCCGCCATCCGTATGGAAATGGCGGATCGAAAAGTATAGCATGGGTGTGGCGCAGAGACCGATATCGGTAACATCGATGCCGGCGGAGCGGATTCCCCTGCCGACGAGATCCTGATAAAGACCGGAACTGAGCCGACAATCCCGACCCAGGGACATTGTCCTTACTCCGTGACGGACGGCATAAGTGCCGATTGCCCTTCCCAGAAGGTAGACAAAATCCTGGGTCAGATCCTTGTCCACAACACCTCTGATGTCATACTCGCGAAAAACATCAGGATTCATGTTTACCTCACGGCTGCATCAGGGCCTGAAGATTGACATGGGTGCGGACCATCTGTTCGATCAGGGCGATCTTTTCAAGGTCATCCTTTGTCGGAAGGGATTCCATTCCTTCAATCTGTTTTGCAATCTCATATGTATCCGCCGATACGAGCAGGAGGGGGATCCCGCATTTGGCGGCCTTGGAGATGAGATTGGACGGAGGGAGTATGTTGTTGGTCAGGATGATCGCAGAGGTGTTGGTTCCCAGGGCGGCTACGATCATATCAAACTGGTCGCCGCTCGTGATGATCAGATTGCTTTCCTGCTGGAAAAGGGTGTTTTTCAGTGCGGCACCGGCGGACATCGATCCGATGAAGATGTTTTTGACGATCCGTCTCAGGTTTTCTTCCCCGGTGATGATTTTCGCGAACAGGCGATCCGCCAGATAACCGACGGAGAAGTAGGGGAGTTCCTTGTAATAGGGGATCACGCCCAGGACTTCAACGCCGTGCCGTTGGATTTCCGACAGGCGTGTATCGCAGAAATCGGCAACGTTGGCTACTTTGTTGATGATCACTCCCTTGAAGCGGACATCTCCCGTCTGAATGTATTTTTTAAGAAAAATCACGTCATCGAGAATGGTCTCCTCGTCGCCTCCCGCGACCACGATCAGTTTAGCGTCGATATCTCTGGCAATGGTCAGGGCATCCAGGTGTACCGAAACGCCGTAGGTGATGTCCTTTCCACACTCCGCAAAAAAGATCTCTTTGCCCTCACCGGAGCTGATCACGAGTTCCCGAAGCTTTTCGCGTGTGGTGTCTTCATCCAGCATGGAGAGAAGCTTGGAATGATAAAAACCGATGCTCATGTTTTCCGGATTTTCCTCCAGGCCGAATATGTGGGTGATTAACGCGGCGTCGTAGTCCCAGAGTCTTTTCTTGCGATACAGGAATCGTTCTCCGAAAGGTTTGATATAGCCGATCTTGCGGTTTAATGCCTTCGTGGCGCCGATGATGAAACTCGTTTTGCCCGCACCCTGGCGCAAGGATGTAACCACAAACTTATCCATCGATCCAACCTCTCTCATTCCAGATACATGTCTGTTTATCCCCGAAAGGCCATTTTCAAATCGTAGACCCCCGCGTCGCTTTTTTTCTTGATGTCGAAGCCGCCTTTTTCGAATACGTGCAGCATGGGTTTGTTGTCGACCAGGACCTCAGCCGTAAAGCCCAGAAGACCTTCCTTTCTGGCAAGATAGGTCAGGTAGGAGAGCATTTCCTGCCCGATGCCTCGATTTTGCTGATCATCGCGAACGGCAAATGCGACCTCCGCCGTATGGGATTTTTCATCAATTCCGTACTGTCCCACACCGACGATCAGTTCATTTTCCGCTGAACCGACGATCCCCAGGATGACCACCTCGCGGCTGTAATCAATAATTACGAAGTCCTGGAGACGCTCGTGCGGCATGTCCTTTCTTATGGAAAGAAAACGGCGATTCATGCTTCGGTCCGACAGAGAATAGAAGAAATCCTTCAGAAGCGGCTCATCGCTGATCTTAACGGGACGCAGGAAAAGATGGAGGCCGGTTTTGGTGGTGCGGTGCGTCTCGAGGTCCTCGGGATACTCCCCCCGCTTTCCGGGGATGAAGGCCTGATCCCGGTAAATGATCCCCCGTTTCTTCGCCTCTTCAATAAGCCAGGGCCTGAATTTCGGATGGGCAATGGAGATGAGCGTCATTGCCCTCTCTCGCACATTTTTTCCGTGGAGATAGGCGATGCCGTATTCGGTGACCACATATCGGACATCCCCCCGGTTCAGCGTGATGCCTGCAGATTCGCGCAGAAAGGGAACGATACGGGAGACGGTGTCTTTCATGGCCGTGGATTTTATCGCGAGGATGGTCCTGCCGCCTTCGGCCAGGAGGGCGCCCCGCATGAAATCTTGATGACCCCCGACGCCGCTGTAAAATGTGCTGCCGATTGAATCCGATGTGGCCTGGCCCGTAAGATCGATTTCCAGGGCGCTGTTGATGGCGACCATGTTTCTCAGACGGGCGATGTTGAGGGGGTTGTTCGTATAATCGATGGTCCGGAAGAGAATGGAGGGGTTGTCATTGAGAAATTCGTATGTTGACTTCTTCCCCATGCAGAAGGCGGCTATAGACATTCCGGGATTAAGGCTTTTCTGGGAATTGTCGATGACCCCGGCGTTGATCAAATCCACCAGACCATCGCTGAAGAGTTCGGTGTGCACCCCGAGATGTTTCTTGTTGTAGAGGTTGGCGAGAACCGCGTTCGGAAGACCGCCATAACCCACCTGGATCGTGTCGCCATCCTGAACAAGCCTCGCCACGTTGTTGCCGATACGCTGGGTCGTCTCGGTTTGTTCGGTTCCCGGAAGTTCAAGGATGGGCTCATCATGACGGACGATGAAATCGACATCCCGGATGTGGATGAATCCGTCTCCATGCACGCGGGGCATTTCGGCGTTGACCTGGGCAATGATCACGGAGGCTTGATCCGTGGCGGCCTTGACCATATCTACACTGATCCCAAGGCTCAGATAACCGTGTTTATCTGGGAGACAGGTCTGCACCAACGCCACATCGATCTTGACGGAGCCGCTTTTGATCAGGGCGGGCACGTCCGAAAGGGAAACGGGGGCATAGTCGGCAAGCCCCTCATTGACCGGGCCGCGGGTGTTGTTTCCGACGAAAAAGGAGGTGAGTCGAAAATTGCGTTTAAATTTAGGGTCGGTATAGGGGGCAATTCCGAAAGAATAGATATGGATGATTTCGGTATCGAAAAAGGCCTTGGGATGGGATTCCACATAATTCACCAGGGCCTGGACAAGATATTGAGGCTCCCCGCAACCGGAGACGACAAAGATGTGATCCCCCCGACGGATGTGGCTGAAAATATTTTCCTCCGCGGCGAATTTTTCAGGGTAAAGTTTTTTCCAGCCATCCAGAGAATGCATGTCGTTTTCAAAACCCATCAGGAGCAACCTCACCGTGAGATTAGGAGCAAGATGAAAATCATTGCTTGCGGACGGGTAATCCTAATCATTATGACCGTTTTCTGTCAAGAAAAGAAAAAAACCACGGCGATAAATTCCCCTGAGCAAACCGGACCCATTTTCGTATTAATCCCCGCATAAAGGATCGATCCTGATGAGGTTCGGAGCTCCAATGTCTTGAGCAGGGTGCGTTATTATTTGGAAGACGGCGGTTTGAGGATGATCCGGCAATCCGCAACGGTTGCCCCCTTCCCCTCCTCATGGACCAGAAGGGGATTGATATCCAGTTCAATGATCTCCGGATGGTTGATAACCATGTCGGACAGCCGGACGATGTTTTTCTCCAGGATCTCGACATCCGATTTGGGGCGTCCGCGGAAACCGGTGAACATCTTGTAGCTTTTGATCTCGTGGACCATCCGGTGCGCCTCGTCGCGGTCGACTGGAGCCAGACGGAATACCACATCCTTGAACAGCTCAACGAAGATGCCGCCCATGCCGAACATGATCAGTGGGCCGGCAGCGTAACGGTTCATCCCGAGGATGACCTCATCCCCCGCCTCCGCCATCTTCTGAATGAGAACCCCCTCGAGATGGGCCTCGCCATCGAACTTTCCGGCATTCGACATGATCCGCGTGAAATCCGCTTTTATCTCCGCCTCCGTTTTGACCCCGACGACGACGCCGCCCGCGTCCGATTTGTGGAGAATCTGAGGGGAGACGATCTTCATAACGACCGGAAAACCGATCTCTACGGCGATTTGCACTGCTTCCGCCGCGTTCTTCGCCAGTTTCGTGGGCAGCGTGTTGAAACCATAGCGTTTGAGGAGTTCCAGGCCGTCCAACTCACCCAGACGGGTCTTTCCGGCGGCCAGACAGCCCCGGATGATCTTCTCGGCCCCCGCGCGATCATGGGCCTTCAGTTTGAACGGCGGCAGGTGCTCGCGGTTGAGCCAGTGGGAATATTTATAGAGCGCCCCAAGGGCCTTGGCCGCGTTTTCCGGAAACTTGTAAACCGGATATCCGTGCTCCTGGAGGTATTTCACCCCGGCTGAGACATCTACGATCCCCATGAAGCAGCAGAGGATCGGTTTGGAAGAGCGGCGGGCAACGCGCACGATCGCCTCTGCCGTCCCCAGCGCATTCGTCATGGACTGAGGTGTGAGTATAACCAGGGCGCCATCCACGCCCTCGTCCTTGATCACGGCGGAGAGGGCCGTTTCGTAACGGTCTGATGGGGCGTCTCCAATAATATCCACCGGGTTGTTGATGTTGGCCGTCGTGGGAAGGCAGCGGGCCAATTCGGTGATCGTTTCCGGCGCGAAACTCGCAAGTTCAAGGTCGGAGGAAACGGTCATGTCGGTTGCCAAAATTCCCGGACCGCCGGCGTTGGTCACGATCGCCACCCTTCTGCCGCTGGGAATCTTCCTTTTCGCCTTCCCGAGGGCACTTTCGCGCTTGTAGGCAAAGGCATTGGCGAAATCGAAAAGCTCTGCGATGGAATTGGCCCGGATGATCCCGGCCTGCTTGAAGATGGCGTCGTAGACCGCCTCCGTCCCGGCCAGCGCACCCGTATGGGAGGCGGCCGCCTGGGCGCCGGCCTTGGTCCGGCCCGACTTGATGATCAGCACCGGGGTGGGCCGGTGGCCGGAGGTGATATTCTTGACCGCTTCAATAAACTCCTGTCCCTTGCGAAGCTCCTCAAGGTAGAGAATGATGACCGCTGTGTTGAGGTCGTTGTGCAGGTAGAGCAGAAGATCCAGCTCATCGACGTCCGCCTTATTGCCGATGGAAATGAATTTTGAAAAACCGAAATTACGGTCAGCGGCAAAATCGAGGACGGCGGTGCAGAGCGCCCCGCTCTGGGAGATGAACGATATATTCCCGCAGATGGGCATCCGCTTGGAGAAACTTGCGTTCAAGCTGACGTCGGGAACGGGGTTGATGACGCCAAGACAGTTGGGACCGACGAGGCGGACCCCGGCTTCTTTGCAAAGCGAGACGATTCGGTTTTCGATCTCCAGACCCTCGCCGCCGACCTCGCGGAAACCGGCGGAGACGATCACGATCCCTTTGACCCCCTTTTCGATGGACTCCTCTACTGCCTTGAGGCAGACCATGGGCGGCAGGATGATGATGGAGAGATCGATCGTGTCAAAGATTGCATTGATAGCCGGATACGTCTTCACGCTCAGAATGGACTTGGCCTTGGGATTAACCGGATAAAGAGTTCCCTGGAAACCGCCCTGAAGGATGTTGGCAAAGATATCATGCCCTACCTTGCCGGGGGTATTGGAGGCGCCGATAATGGCGACGGATTCCGGGGAAAAAATGGCATCAAGACCTTTCATGGTTTTCCTTTCTTCTCTGTTAGTGTGCCCCTTCCGGACGGGGTACTGTTGTTCCTTTAAAATTATCGGCCAGTGTTTCCCGCCTGTCAAGAAGAAACCTCCGGGAATACGGGCAAATCACATTCCGTAACCGACTGGGGGAATGACGATCTCTTGGTTAAACCCTCTTTTTGAAGGGCGCGACGCAGCCAATTACACAAGAAGGCTCCGTTATTTCGATGCGGATCCCCATGCCCCGTTTCCGAAGACCCGGATGGGGGCTGCTCAGGACGGGGGGCGCCCGGTCAGGTAATCGAAAGGTAATTTTTTGAAGATAACGGGACCTTTTCTCCAGTCGGGAAGGCGGTAATCTGTAACGATCCCGAGAAAACCGACGATGATATGGAAAGTTGCCCCCCAGAGGATCTCTTCCCCGCCATCGGAATCCCGATGAATCAGGCAGGGGTATTGAAGCAATCTGCGTCCTCCAGCAGCGGGCGCATCGATCTGATAGCACCCGAAAAAATCCTCCCGGTAAAAAGACGAAAGGGGGATGACCACGATCTTTTCCACCTCACGGTTCGGACAGAGCGTTCCGGGATTCTCCACAAATCCGGCCAGAGGAAAAATCGTCCGTCGGAAAAGAGTCAGGTTGTGCGTAGGCAGAGGGCCGAGGAAGCGGACGCGGTAAGGGGGAAGCCGGATCTCCTCCCAAGCTTCGCGAAGGGCGTTGGTTAGAAAAAGGGCGATGAATCGAAAGGAGGACGCTTGTTGCTGAAGCGCGTATGCACGCGCCTTTCCTCTGAGAATGGAGAAAGGTCCGTGGATCAGAAGCGGTCTCAGAAGTCGGTCCAGAACCGGGTGCAGCATGCCCCCCGGAAGGCTCAGATCGCCGGACTGGGGGACGAGGGAGGAGCGCTTGATCAACTGAAACACGAATTGCCCCTTCCCTTCAAAAGGGGATTCCTGAAAGAGAAGGGGAAGGAGTACCCCGGCTGCACGACGGTGGTGATCCGTCTTCCCTGAAGGGGTAAGCTTCCGGAAGGTTTCTTGAAAATCGCAGACAGGCGTTCCGAGTTTTTCTATCACCCTGTCAAGAAACGCCTTGCAGTCCGTGAAAAGTCCGGGATCCGGAACAGGTTCAGTCATATTTCCTCTTCCTGTTCGAGGATTTCATCGATTCGCTTCTCATACCAGCAGCTCATGGGAAAAGGATCCAGGAATCCGCAATGTCCGCCGTACCGCTGAATGGAAATATCGAGATATCGGTTTTGCGGCAGATGCCGGAAATCCTCCACGGGAACAACGGGATCATCCGCAGAGGTCATGATTGTGACCGGCATGGCGAGAGAGGCAAGTGCGTTTCCCGTAAGCGTGTAAAGATTAAAATAATCAATATAATTATCGAATTCATTATACCAGGGCATGATGGCCTCGGTCAAATTCATGCAGGTCTTGTGATGGAGGATCCCTTCAAAACGGTAGAGTTCCGGGAAACAGCGTTGTTTCCGCCGGAGAGACCTCTTCCACTTGGCCAGAAAATAGATGCGGTAGATGGGAAGACTTTTGTCGATGGCCAGCGTCGATCGATAGGGATCGAGAGCAGGGCTGATGGAGAAAACCCGCCTGAGGTTGGTAATTTTGGAGAGGGATTGCCGAAGAGCAATCCTGAGCACAAAATTCCCGCCCAGTGAAAACCCGATGAGATAGCAGGGTCGATCCGGCAAAAGCCGTGCAATGTTGCCGACCGCTTGAGCCGTCTCATCCGTCAAAGCGCCGTGAAAGAGTCCCTGATTCAGATGATGGCTTTTCCCGTGGTCTCTCAGGTTGAGGCGGAAGATGTCGTATCCCCGCCGGAAAAAATAACGTCCCGTTGAGATGACATAGGTGGAATCGGAACTTCCTTCCCACCCGTGAATCAGGATGATCAGCCCCCGAGGCCGAACAGGTTGCCGGGAATGATAACCCAAAAGACGACAGCCATTGCCGGCGTTGATGATCACTTCCCGTGCAACGGCGGCCATCTCGTTTTTTCCCGTTGCCCTGAGCCCCAGACTCCCGAAGATCGTCTGTATATGGGGGCTTCTGGCCCAGACGGCGGGAAGAAAAGGCTTAATGACCATGTGCGTTCCCATGACGGATGCACAAAAGCCCGATCTTTTGACCGGGCTTTTGTATTAATTGGTGGCGGTGCAGGGAATTGAACCCCGGACACTACGGATATGAGCCGTATGCTCTAACCGGCTGAGCTACACCGCCTGGTCTATCGCGCATCAAAAGACGGCATACGCGTCTTTCAGCCTTCGAGTATGGTTAACGTCTATTATTAGAACATATAATAGATTTATTACAATGTCAATCCCTTCTATTGACATCTGTCTATTGACATCCCGTCTATTCGACATTGAGCTTGTAGGCGACGATCACACTTCTGTCTCTGATGGCGCCGCCCACGGAGAGGACCAAGGCGAGCACCACCTCGTTTTCCCCGTCGTTGTCGATGTCTCTGAACTGATAATCCGCAACGTAGCCGCCGATTTTTTTCGTCCGCCAGTTCTCCACTATAGCCATGCCGTCCCATTCCAGATCATAAACCTCCGCAGAGGTGAAGAGTTTGACTCGCTGAAGCAGACGATTGGTTGAGGAAAGGTTTTTTACGATGATGATCTCCCGCTTTCCATCCTTGTTGGTATCGTAAGTCAGAATCCTCAAATTGATATAGTGATAGGGTTCATCGGTGTCGGCATTGGGGTCATTCATGCCTTCGATGATGGTATTGCTTCCACCGAATACATCCTCGCTCTTCCAGATGAATTCATCGCTGCCCCCTACGACGGCTACCTTGGAAAGAGGCTTATCCGTCTTCTCGTAGATGCACATGTAATCGTAGTCGTCCAAGGCGATAATTCTCTCCTCACCACCCGTACCGAGTTTGTCCAGGGTCAGACCATAAACGGAGAGCCCCTGCGGAATTCTCATCTTCTGACCTTCCCGGTAATCGCCGTTCTGCCAAACGATTTCGTATATCGGGGTATCAAAGGGTTTGTCCATGCCTCTTCTTTGGCCCAGCAGAAGGGGGATCCCCGAGGCGTTGTCGATTACCCTCATGAAAAAGGGAAGACCGGCGGCGATCGTCGTAAACTTTCCATTCCGGAATTCAATGATGAAAGAATCGACCTGCCGTCCTCGGTAGCTCGAAACAATGATTTCCTTGATGCCGTTCGCGTTGATATCGGCGACGTCCAGACTGATGTAATTGTCATATGATTTTCCGGAAATCTGTTGAATAAGCTTGAATTCATTTCCCTTTTTCCGGTAGATAAAAATATTGTTCGGATCAATTACGACGGTTTCGTTCAGTCCGTCCCCGTTGACGTCACCGATATCGACCCCCCTGAATTCATTTGAAAACTGTTGGCTCTTCCAAAAGGTTTTCCGGTCGAGTGGTTGTGCGGCGTTGATGAAGTCAGGGTTGATGGATGAGGTATAGGTGCCTTTTCGTCCGCCTCTCATTCCGGAGATGATCTCCGCTTCCCGGGTGGCCTGGAGGGAAGGCTGGCGGGAAACAATGATCTCTTTGGGGACCGGCGGGGATTCATTCGCCTGGAATTGCCCGCCGAGGATATGGGTGTCGATCCGCTGAGCAAAGTCATTGATCTTCGGAATGACTTCGTCCATGGTCGGGCATTGTGCAAAGATGTTGACGGCCGTCTTCTGGGCGGCAATATCGATCAGCTTGCCGTCGATGCTCAGACTGTTGCCGATCTTTGTAATACTGCCCCATACAACGAAGTCCGCATTGAGTTTTTTCCCCAAGGCGTAGGCATCGGCCAGCGCAAGTTCCCTGCCCGCGGCCTCCTGAAGGGCGGCAATGACCGCGTCTTTGCCGATGACATCGATCTTGCCGTTGACGGAGATCCGGGAGGCGAGCATGTCTCCGATCCCCTGGCGGACATAGTCAATGTTTTCCGCGCTGTGGATGGAAAAGGGCAGAACGGCAACGGTGTTTCTATCCTTAGCACACAGCGGCTGAACCGAAACGATCAGAAAAATAAGACACGCAAACCACCGATATATATTTTTCATTTTCTCCCATTCCCCGGTTAGAATCAATAGTGCATTGGCGGGCATTTTCTAACATGTTGCAGCGAAGAATTCAACTCGGATTTGAGATAAAAGGAATGGTCAGGTTGTAGATTCCGAATTCCATGACCGCACGGATCGGGAATGGCGCCTTTTCGAAGACCTTGAGCATGGCCTTGTTGTCGGCGAGAACGTCCGCCGTGAATCCTTCGATTCCCTGTTCGCGTGCCACACGGATGAGGGTTTCGAAAAGGAAAGAAGCGACGCCTCGTCCCTGAAAGTTTTCATCCACCACAAAGGCCACATCCGCGAAGGGGCGGTCGCTGTAACGGACATAACGCCCTTCCGCAATGAGCTTCTCCGTTCCCGATTCCACAACCGTTCCCACGATCGACATGATGCGCTGGTAATCGACGTTCACATACTCCTGCATTTTGCGGTGGGGCATCGACTTGATTGCGCTGAAATAGCGATAATAGACGGCATTGTCGGAAAAACGGTAGAAGAGTTTCCGCATCTCTTCTTCGTCGGAGGGTTTGATCGCTCGGAAACGGACGGTCAGTCCCCCCTGAAAAGCGTGGGTACACGCCAGACGGCCGGGGTAAAGGGAACCGGAGCCCGGCAGATAGAGCTGATCCGCATACAGGATGTTGGCATCTTTGGCCTGAAGAATCAGTGCCTCGCGGTCATTGGGATGGGCGATGTCAATCAGCGCCTGGGCGCGCTCCCGGACGGTCCGCCCGATCATCGAAGCGATGCCGTATTCCGTTATGATGAGATCAAGTGATTCGCGGTTGGTGAACTGATTCGGAAAATCCTCCACCGACAGGAGAATATTGGACCGGCCCATTAGATTGCGGCTGGGAAGGGCGAAGATCGTCCGGCCTCCGCGGGAACATTCCGCCCCGGCAAAAAATTCCTGCGCCTGCCCCGGACTCGGTGTGACGTTTCCCTTGCCGATGTGCAGGGCGATGCCGCCGGTCAGATCGACTTTACGTGCGGGGAGGATGGCGATCATTTTATCGTTGAGGCTGATCCGCTGATGATCGGAGACCACATCAATTCCCTGAAACTCGACCAAGGGGTTGCGGTGGAGCCATTGTAAAAGCTCGGGAGTGCCCTGGGCGTAGGCGGTCAGGGATTTGTCGCGGAAGTGGTTCTTTTTCCGATTTGTAATGGCGCCACACTTGATCAGATCCATAAGGGGATCGGTAAAGAAGTAGGTGTGCACACCCAGGTTGTGCTTGCGGGCAAGGTGGCGTCCCAGCGCCTCGAACAAGGCGCCGGAATAGAAAGAGATGCAACTGCCGTCGTCCACTACGGAAGCGACGTTCGCGGCAACCTTGTCGATCACATCATCGACCGGCCAGCGGGGAAAGTAGATCGGCGGCTCCGTCGCCCGGACAAGATAATGAAAATCATCCAGATGAACGAAGGTATTGCCCATCGTTCGCGGGATGCGGCTGTTGATTTCGCCGACGACGATGGTGGCGCGCTCCATGGCATACTTGGCAACATCGACCGAAACGCCCAGACTCGCATAGCCGGCCTTGTCCGGGGGGGTGATCTGGACGAAGGCGACATCGACGCGGATCGCCCCCGACTCCACAAGGCGCGGGATCCGGGAAAAGCGGCAGGGGATCATGTCTACGAAACCGGAGGTAATCGCATCGCTGGCGAGCCAGCCGGCGAAAAAGGTTTTCAGCCGGTATTTGTGATCAACAGCGGCGTTTCGGAAGGCGATGGCATCGCCGAGGCTTACGAGCTGAACGAGTTCCAGATCGGTCAGGTTGGTCATTTCCGAGGTCGTGAGACTTTTTACGAGGGTCCGGGGTTCGGCCACGCCGGTTCCGAGGAAGATGCTCATCCCCGGTTCGATCCGCGAGAGAAAGACCTCGGGGGAAACGACTTTCTGTTCCCATTGGGAATCCACATCGTCGAACATACCGTCACCTTCCTTCATCCGCGCGATCGGCGGAAGAGGCCTTCCTCAATCAGATCCGCAAGGTCTTTCCGTCCGCGAGGGAACTCCCGTTCCTGTAACTTCTCCTTGTTGTATCATTAAGGGCGGGGGGCGGATTTGTCAACCCCTTTGAACCCGTTTTCGTCATGAACGTAACATTTGCATTGCGGGGTGTCCGGATCTGCGCCGGGATCACAGGGTCAATCTCAGAAGGTAAATCTCTTGACTCAAATGTGAAGTCGTAATAGATTAACATCCAGTCCAATGGTTTTCAACGCGTCGGTCAGAATGACCAACCGGATAAACCGTTTGCCCGTGTTGCCACAGGAGGAGAGGATTGATACAGAGATACTCGCGAGCGCGGATGGAGGCGATCTGGAGTCCGGAGAACCGTTACCGGAAGTGGTTGGATATTGAGATCCTGGCCTGTGAGGCTATGGCAGCGCGGGGAGAGATCCCCGAGGCATCGATGAAGAACATTCGTGAAAGGGCCGGTTTCGACGTGGGCCGGATTGATGCAATCGAAAAAACGACGAAACACGATGTGATTGCCTTTCTCACATCCGTGACGGAGAAGGTAGGTCAAGACGGCCGTTTTATTCACCGGGGACTGACCTCCTCCGATATACTCGACACCTCTCTCGGGCTTCTCCTCCGGGAGGCGGCCGACATCCTTATTGAGGATATAGACCTTCTGCTGGCCGCTATCAGAAAAAAGGCCTTCGCCCATCAAAATACGCTCATGATCGGAAGGACGCACGGAATTCATGCAGAACCGATCACCTTCGGCCTGAAGATGGTGCTCTGGCATGCGGAGATGAAACGGAACCGTGAAAGAATGGTCCGGGCGAAGGAGACGATCAGCGTGGGAAAACTTTCCGGCGCCGTGGGAACATTTTCCTTCGTCGATCCCGCGATCGAAGAATATGTCTGCCGAAAATTGTGTCTTAAGCCGGCGCCGGTTTCCTCCCAGATCATCCAGCGGGATCGCCATGCCGAATATTTTTCGACACTGGCCATTATTGCATCATCGATCGACAAGTTTTCCCAGGAGATCCGCCTTCTTCAGAGAACCGAGGTCCGCGAGGCAGAGGAGTATTTCTCTCCGGGACAGAAGGGATCATCCGCCATGCCCCACAAGCGGAATCCCGTCCTTTCGGAAAACCTGTCCGGCCTTTCCCGTCTCATGCGCTCCTATGCCGTGGCCGCTCTGGAGGATGTCGCCCTCTGGCACGAAAGGGACATCAGCCACTCCTCCGTCGAGAGGGTTATCGGCCCGGACGCAACAATTCTTCTTGATTTCATTCTGAGCCGATTCACCGGCCTGATTGATGGCCTCGTCGTCTATCCGGAGAGAATGCTTGCCAATATCCGGATTACGAAGGGGGTCATTTTTTCGCAGATGGTTTTGCTCAAACTGATTGAAAAGGGGATCTCCCGTGAAGCAGCATACGCCATCGTTCAGCGAAACGCCATGAGATCCTGGCAGGAGGAACTTGAATTTCAGGATCTGCTTCTGCAGGATGACGAGGTCATGGCGCGACTGAATGCGGATGATCTTGCCGGGGTATTTCAAATGGGAAATTTTCTTAAACAGGTCGACTTTATCTTTAAGCGGGTCTTCGAGGATAAACCATGAAGCTCTGTGGCCGTCTTGTGATCGGTTTGCTGTTTCTTATCGGTATCGCTGCATGCAGCCCTGTTCAGGGATATCTGGATATAGCAAGGGGAAAAAGGATGTCGGAGGCGTATTTGAAAGCGCTCCAGCATTGGACGCGCTCACAGATCGTCTATTCCCAGTTCGAAACGAAGGCCCGAATCGAAGCGACCCTGCGCAGTCCGGAATTCAACCGGAGCTATCACCAGGAATATTCCCGCATATACCAGCTCAGCGCCGACGAACGGAAAAAAGGGGAAGAGATGCGGGCCGCAACCGCTTCTGATTTCACGGAATTCATATTTTATGCCTACATCCCGGACAGGGCGGAAAATGATTTTGACCGTCGCGGATCGATCTGGTCCATTTTTCTCGTCAACGGCAAGGGGGAGAAGATCACTCCGATAGAGGTGCGGCGGATCGACCCGGTCACGCCGGTGGTGACGGAATTTTTTCCTTACGGCAATCCCCATTACGGCATCTTCTACCGGCTTCGCTTCCCGCAGCAACAGACCGGCCGGGGAAACAACCCTCTGAAACTGGTTTTTACCGGCGTGATCGGAAAGGTCGACCTGGAATTTCAGGGGCTGTAATTTACGGCAACAGCCGGCTTTTCAAGTCCTCCGCCACGAATCGTCGCGGGATACGACTGTGTCCTTAAGCCAGACACGATCGTTTTTCTCCGGATAGTCAAGATTGTATTGAAGCCCCCGGCTTTCCTTCCTCATCCGGGAGCAGGTCACGATGAGCTTGGCGGTCACCGCAATATTCCGCAGTTCCAGAAGATCCCGCGTGACGATGAAATCCCGATAATATTCATCGATCTCCCGGTTGATGAGATCGATACGGCGTTGCGCCCTCTCGAGCCGCTTGTCGGAACGGACGATGCCCACATAGTTCCACATGCACCGGCGGATCTCATCCCAGTTGTGGGAAACGACGACCGATTCGTCGCTTTCCGTGGCCCCCCTCGCATCCCACGGCGGAATGGGAACCGGATCTTCCCGGGCTTCGGTGAAAAGCTCCTTGACGCGTATGGATGAGCGATGCGCAAATACGATCGCTTCGAGGAGCGAGTTGCTCGCCAGACGGTTTGCTCCATGCAATCCGGTGCAGGAGACCTCACCGCAGGCGAAAAGCCCCCGGATGCTTGTTTCGCCCATGTCGTTCACCATGACCCCGCCGCAGAGGTAATGTTCGGCCGGGACGACCGGAACGGGATACCTCGCCATGTCGATGCCGAATTCCAGGCACTTTTTATAGATGTTCGGGAACCGGGAGATCAGAAAATCCTTCTCGCGATGGGTGATATCGAGCATGACGCAGTCATCCCCGGACTTCTTCAGTTCGGTGTCAATCGCCTTGGCGACGACATCGCGGGGCGCGAGGCTCTTCATCGGATGGTATTTCTCCATGAAGGTGGTTCCGTCTTTCAGTTTCAGAATCGCCCCCTCGCCGCGAACCGCCTCGCTGATCAAAAAGGATTTTGCGTCGGGGTGGTAAAGACAGGTCGGGTGAAACTGGATGAATTCCATATTCGCGATTTTCGCCCCCGCCCGGTAGGCGATGGCGATTCCGTCAGCCGTAGCGATGTCGGGATTTGTGGTGATCAGATAGACCTTGCCGACGCCGCCGGTGGATAACATGACGAACTTCGCCCGGAAGGTATGAATTTCGTTGCGTTCAATATCCAGGACATAGGCGCCCAGGCAGCGATCGCCGCACCCCATTTTCTGGCCGAGAACGGAAGACTTCATGATCAGATCGATCGCGATGTGGTTTTCGAAGATCCGGATATTTTTATTTTTACCGGCCTTTTCGTGAAGCGCCCGCTCAATCTCCCGCCCGGTCAAATCCTTGGCATGGATGACCCTTCTCATCGAATGGCCCCCCTCCCGGCCGAGATCGAACCGCTTCGGATCCGCTTCGGAACGTGTGAATTCGACGCCCCATTTCACCAGCTCGCGGATCCTCTCCGGACCCTCCGTCACCACGAATCGGACGACCTCTTCGTTTGAAAGTCCTGCGCCGCAGGCCAGCGTATCGTTGATGTGATACTCGAAACGATCCATCTCGTCCTGGACGACGGCAATTCCCCCCTGCGCCAGATTCGTATTCGAATCCATCATGTTCTTCTTTGTAACCATGGCGACTGTTCCCTGTTCCGCCGCCTTGATGGCGAAGCTGAGACCCGCAATGCCGGTGCCGAGAACGAGAAAATCGGTATGTATTTCCATATCCGTCTTTCTTTTTGAAAAGTTTATTTGCAAAAAACGTCAGATTCTATATATATTCTTGCCGCTTTTGTAAATGAAAATATACGGGGGATATTGGATGGTGGTTCTGGGAATAGAATCTTCCTGTGACGAAACCGCGGCAGCAGTGGTCAGGAACGGGAACACTTTGCTCGCCAATGTGATTGCCTCACAGGTGACAGTGCATGCGCGGTATGGCGGCGTTGTCCCGGAAATTGCTTCACGTAAACATATCGAGGCGATCGTCCCGGTGATCCTTCAGGCCTTGGAGGATGCGGGGATGGGTATAACCGGAATCGATGGTATCGCAGTGACGAGAGGACCGGGGCTGATCGGGTCCCTCCTCGTCGGGTTGTCCGCCGCCAAGGCGCTGGCCTTGGCACTGCGCCTGCCCATGGTCGGCGTCAATCACCTCAAAGGCCATGTCGCAGCCGCGTTCCTGATGGAAAGACCGCCGGAATTTCCGTTTATCGCCCTCGTGGTTTCCGGCGGTCATACCACCATTTACCGTGTGGAGGGTTTTCAGCGGTTTACGATACTGGGCCAGACCCGGGATGACGCGGCGGGAGAGGCTTTCGACAAGGCGGCAAAACTGCTGGAAATCGGTTATCCGGGAGGCGTGGTGATCGACCGCCTTGCAAAGCAGGGAAACGGCAAGGCGTTTTCATTTCCGCGGGCGATGCGGGAAAGTTTGGACTTCAGCTTCAGCGGTTTGAAGACATCCCTCCTCACAAGGCTTAAGAAGCGGGGCGTTCCTTTTACCCCTGACGAATTGCCTGATCTGACGGCATCGTATCAGGAGGCAATCTGCGATGTACTGGTGGAGAAAACCCTGCGGGCCGCGGAGATGACCGCGGCGAAACGCGTCGTCGTCTGCGGCGGTGTCGCCGCGAACAGCCGCCTGCGTGAACGTTTCTACACCGAAGCGGCCTCCGCGGGAATCGAGGTTTTTATTCCTCCTCCCGTTCTCTGCACCGACAACGCGGCAATGATCGCGGTAGTCGGAACGCATCTCCTCAAGGCAGGTCGGAAGGACGGGCTTGACCTGAACGCCGTTTCCCGCTGGCCTATGGCTGAATCATGATCCTGAAGAAGCAATTCCGCAATTTTTACGAAAAATTTATCAGCCTGCAGGGTGAGCCTGCACGGGTCGCCGCCGGACTTGCGATCGGCGTGTTTGTCGGCGTGACGCCGACCATCCCTTTTCATACGGCGATCATTGTTCTCGTCGGTCTGCTCTTTCGGCAGAACATCACGGCCGCCTATCTCGGCTCGTGGATCATCTCCAATCCGCTGACCATCCCCCTGTTCTACCTCTCCCAGTATGAGATTGGCCGACTTCTTCTGGGGATGGAGCGCTGTCGTTTTGAATTTGCGGATCATAGTCTTGGCGCGGTCGCGGCTCTGGGGTGGAAAATCCTCCTGCCTCTCCTGACGGGCGGCATTCTCATGGCCCCTTTTTTTGCCGTGCCGGCATATTTCGTTACGCGCCGCCTGATCGTGTCGATCCGGGCGAGGAGTAAAAGATGACCTCCGTCCGAAAGTTGCTTGCACGATATGCCATTCAACCCCGCAATAAATGGGGACAGTCCTTTCTGGAGGACAGGAACATCATTCGCCGAATCGTTGCGCTGGCGGATCCTGCAGGGGATGAAACGGTTGTGGAAATCGGCGCCGGCCTCGGCTTGATGACGGAAGAGCTGGCAAAGAGAGCCGGCCGGGTGATTGCCCTCGAAATCGATCCGCGGCTGGTGGCTGTCCTGCAGGATCGCTTTATCGGACAGGAGCGGGTGCAGATTCTGCAGATCGATGTCTTGAAGTATGATTTTTCCGTCGCCCGTCCGGGGGGACGGATCAAGGTCGTCGGGAATATCCCGTATACTATTTCTTCCCCGATCCTTTTTCGTCTGCTCGACTTTCGACGGTCAATCTCGTTGATGATCCTGATGTTTCAGAAGGAACTGGCAAACCGGATAACGGCGCCTCCGGGGACGAAGGATTACGGCATACCCTCGGTCCTTGTTGCGCGATATTCGAAGGCCACGTGCGAATTGACGGTTCCTCCGACCTGCTTTTATCCGGTTCCTGACGTGGTTTCGTCCGTTCTCCGGATTTCGGTTCGACCGGAGCCCAATCTTACGGATGGGGCGATGTTTACAAAAATCGTCCGGGCGGCCTTCGCCCAGAGAAGAAAAACCCTCTGGAACAACCTTCGCCATACCGGTATTCCGGAGGAGATGGTCGGCAGGATGTTCGCGGCAAGCGGAATCGAACGAACCAGAAGGGCGGAGACCCTGTCAGTCGAAGAATTTTCCTTGATAACGGCGGCATGGATCGGAAGCGGAGCCGACAAATTTCTTGACAAGTCGTCATGCATCTGGTAAAGGCTCGGACACGCTTGGATCCGGTAACGGACTGGGACGGGAAGGACATCGGGGTGCATGGTAAGGGTGAGAGGCCTCTCGTCTTTGGCGCAGGGGTTTTTTTTTGTGCAGGGGGCTGCATGCAAATCGTTCGATCTGCAGGAGAGATGCAGGAATTTTCGGAGGCGGAACGCCGCCGGGGCCGGTGCATCGCCTTTGTCCCGACAATGGGATATTTTCATCAGGGGCACCTGAACCTGATGCGTATCGGGCGCCAGCGGGGCGATTGCCTCGCTGTCAGCATCTATGTCAATCCCGCCCAGTTCGCCCCGGCGGAGGACTTTGAGGACTATCCCCGTAACTTCGAAAGGGACAGCCGGCTTGCGGAGGAAATGGGCGTCGATGTAATTTTTACCCCGGACGATCGCGAGATGTATCCGGAGGGCTATCAGACCTATGTTGAGGTGGAAGGGGTTACGAACAACCTTTGCGGCATTTCACGTCCCCGATTTTTTAGGGGGGTGACAACGGTATGCACGAAACTCTTCCACATTGTCAAACCCCATGTCACGATATTCGGGAAGAAGGATTTTCAGCAGTATGTCACGATCAAGCGGATGGTCCGCGACCTGAACATGGATATCGAGGTTGTGGGCATGGATACGACACGAGAGCCGGACGGCCTGGCGATGAGTTCCCGGAATGTATATCTGAAACCGGAAGACAGGAAATCCGCTCTGGGTCTAAGCCGCTCCCTCGTCCTGGCGGAAGAACTTTACGGCAAAGGGGAGCGGAACGCCCGCCTGATTCTGGAAAAAGTGCGCGCACTGATCACCGGTTATTCCCATACGGAGATCGATTACGCGCGCATCTGCGATACGAAGACGATAATGGATGTGGAGCGAATCGAGGGTGAATGTGTGCTGGCCCTGGCTGTCCTGGTCGGAAAGACGAGATTGATCGACAACCACGTCTTCGGCGAGGTTCTGAAAATCGGTTAGAATATTTTTTACGCGGGAGGACGACGATCATGCAAAGGTTTATGCTCAAGTCCAAGCTCCATCGGGCTACGGTGACCGATGCGGATCTCCATTACGAGGGCAGTATTTCCATTGACGAGCAGCTCATGGAAGCGGCGGATCTGCTGCCCTATGAAAAGGTCGATGTTTATAATATATCGAACGGGGAGAGATTTTCAACTTACGTCATTCTGGCACCCAGGAAGTCCGGAACCATCTGCCTGAACGGAGCGGCGGCGAGAAAGGTCTCCCGGGGAGATCTGATCATCATCGCCAGTTATGTCATGGTCGATGAAGCCGATGCGCCAACCTGGACTCCGAAGTGTATCTTTGTCGATGCAAACAACCGGATAAAACGCAAGCCGATATAAAGCGGAATTGCGCGGCGGGATTTAACCCCGATGCTCATAAGACAAGGGCAGGATGTGATCATCCTGCCCTCTGTTGTGAATAAGAATTGAAACTAACTTTGCTTTCTGATATTTTACTCTAATAACGGTCAATTTGGATGGGATCAGGAATATGCTGAAGAAGAAAATAAAAATGGTCTTTCTGACCGGTCTCGCCGTCGTCATTCCGGCAGGACTGACGATTTATATCCTTTTTTTCATCATTGATATCATGGACAACCTCCTGACGGTCATTCCTGACCCTTATCAGCCGGACACACTGCTCAATTTCCACATTCCCGGACTGGGGGCAATCGTTACGGTGATCCTTATCCTGATCTGCGGTCTGGTGACAAAGAGCTATTTGGGAACACGGCTTGTGGTGTTTGGCGAGCGTCTTGTCGGCAAGATCCCCTTTGTGCGCAGCATTTATCAGGCCATTAAAAGGATCGCCGACAGCCTGTTCATGGACAAGGCTCAAAGTTTCAAGAAGGTGGTCATCGTCGAATATCCCTGCCGCGGGATTTACAGTATCGGATTTATCACCGGTACTCCAAACGGCGAGGTTCAGCAAAAGCTGGGTTGCTGCGCCGGGGTATACTTCCCCCATGCACTGACGCCCACGACGGGTATTTTCGCCATTGTGCCGAGGGAAGGGCTCATCGAGGTCGAAATGACGGTCGAAGAAGCCTTTACGTTGATCATATCGGGCGGCATTGTAACGCCCCCGAATCATCCCGCTCCGTTATCGGTCAGCAGATTGAGCTGATCCATTGATTGTTTGCATTCGCGGGGTCATGATCCCGTGAAGATGGTCGTGAACCGGCCAACAAATCCGAAGGAGACCAACCATGAAATTTCTGACACTGGATCATAAACTGAAATACCGGGTGGCCGATCCGTCGCTGGCGGCCTGGGGGCGGGAGGAGATGCGTCTTTCCGAGAACGAGATGCCGGGCCTGATGGCCATCCGGGAAAAGTACGGTCCGAAAAAGCCCTTGGCCGGACTGAAGATCATGGGCAGCCTGCATATGACGATTCAAACGGCCATGCTGATCGAAACCCTGAAAGAACTGGGAGCCGATCTCCGCTGGTCATCCTGCAATATTTTTTCCACGCAGGACCATGCCGCAGCCGCAATCGCTCAGGCTGGATCCGCCGCCGTTTTTGCCTGGAAGGGTGAATCTCTGGAGGAGTACTGGTGGTGTACCGAGCAGGCAATGACATGGCCGGACGGTAGCGGACCGAATATGATCGTTGATGACGGCGGCGATGCAACGCTGTTTGTCCACGAAGGCGTCCGGGTGGAAAAAGATCCCTCCCTTCTAAAACAGAGGTGCGGTAACAAGGAGGTGCAAATCGTTCGGGAGCGCCTATCCAACCGCCTGAAGGCGGCGCCGCAACACTGGCATCAAGTGGCATCCCGTATCCGGGGCGTTTCGGAGGAAACCACAACGGGAGTAAACCGTCTCTATCAGATGGCCAGGACCGGGGAACTCCTTTTTCCGGCCATCAACGTCAACAATTCGGTGACCAAGTCGAAGTTCGATAATCTCTACGGTTGCCGCGAGTCTCTGGCCGACGGCATCAAAAGGGCTACGGACATCATGATCGCCGGCAAGACGGTGGTCATCTGCGGTTACGGCGATGTCGGCAAGGGATGCGCCCAATCCCTGCGGGGTTTCGGCGCCCGTGTGATCGTTGTTGAAATTGACCCGATCTGCGCCCTGCAGGCGGCCATGGAGGGTTATGAGGTGTCCACCCTCGAAGCCGTCGCTGCCAAAGGGGACATTTTCATCACGGCGACCGGCAGCTGCGACGTGATCACCGGCAGGCATATGGAAAAGATGAAGAACGAGGCCATCGTCTGTAATATCGGCCATTTTGACAGCGAGATCGACATGCGTTACCTGGAAAATACGACCGGCTGCAGGCGTAGGACCGTTAAACCGCAAGTGGATAAATGGACGTTGAAATCCGGCAGAAGCATTATTGTTCTTGCCGAGGGTCGTCTGGTCAATCTCGGCTGTGCGACCGGTCATGCCAGCTTTGTGATGAGCAACAGCTTTACCAACCAGTGCCTCGCACAGTTGAAACTGGCCTCCGGCAAACTCAAACCGGGCGTTTATACCCTGCCCAAGAAACTGGATGAGGAAGTGGCCCGCCTTCACTTGAAGCGTCTGGGGGTAAAACTTTCGAAGCAGACAAAGAGACAGGCGGACTATCTTGGGGTACCCATCGGAGGTCCCTTCAAACCGGACTATTATCGTTATTAAAAACAGGGATGGCGCATCGGTTATCGTCGGATTCCTTGCCGGGGACCCGTCCACTATAAGCGGTCTGCGTCAGGTCTTCACGCGCCCCATCAGAAGAATGGAAGCGGCGACGAAAAGGATATTGGCAAACCATGCGGCTATGAACGGGGGAAGTGTTCCGGAACGTCCCAAGGACATCCCGAAGGCGTAAACGAGCCAGTAGGAAAATCCGATGACCAGTCCGGCCCCGATTCCCTGGGCGATGCCGCCGCTCCGTTCGGACCGGAGGGGAAATGAGAAGCCGATCACAGCCAGAATGATGCTCACCAGGGAAAATGCGATCTTGCCGTGGAGCTCGACGATGTACCGTGTCGCGTCGTAGCCTTCCGTTTGAAGTTTCCGGATATACCGTTTCAATTCGATATAACCCATCGCCGCGACATCCTTCTGAACCACCTGAAAATCGGATGGCCTTTCCGGAAGATCGACGATCTGCTGCCGCATTTTTGAAAGAACCGGAAACGCGCCGTCATTGAAGCGTGTCAGCAGGATGTTGTGGAATAGCCAGCGTCCCTCCGTCCACTCACCCCTTTCGGCATCCAGGCGCATGACGAGATTCATTTTGCGGTCGAGATAATGGATGGTGATCCCGTGGAGCGTACCGGTCCGGGCATCAAAGAGCCGAAAATTGTAAATGCCTTTTTGCCCGCGGTACCAGATCTGATCCTGCTTGAAGCTGCCCATAGACGTTCGTTTCTGCACCTCGACCAGACGGATGTTCTCGGCTTTGTCGTTGGTATAAGGGGTGACCCATTCGCTCAGGAAAAAGATCAACAGGGAGGTCATGACGGCAATGGTCAGAACGGGGAGGGCAATCCGGTAAAGGCTGATGCCGTTGGCCTTCATCGCCGTGATTTCGTTGTGCCTTGACAGATAACCGCAGGTCACCAGCGAGGCAAGGAGGATGGCTGCGGGAAGCATCTGCGAGACCATCATCGGCAACCGGAATAAAAAGTAGGATCCAATCTGCCCGAATGTCGCATGATTGCTGAGAAACATTCTGAACTTTTCGAAGAAATCGATGATCAGGAAAAGGGAGACCAGTGACAGGATGATCAACAGCAGATTCCCCAGATATTCATCGATCAGATAACGATCCAAGACCTTCATGATGATTTCACGCCCTTCTGCGAAGCGCCGTCCGCTGTGGCGGCGAACGGCGCAGGATCGTCGGAAGTGCCGCAAAACAGCCGCGATATGGATGCTTCCCTTGCGGACAGAAAAAAAAGAATGATTCCGGCGGCGGCGAAAATCCAGTTCGGCATCCAGGTCCCGATGACCGGGGAGAGTCTTCCCGTTTCGACCAGCGCCTCGCCGCTGATGCGCAGCAGATAGTATGCGAGAACCAGGAAGAGGCCGATGGTGAGACCCCGCGATCGGACGGAGCGATGGGCCCGGATCCCCAAGGGCATGCCGATGAGGGCGAAGACCAGGCAGGAGACAGGGACGGCCACCTTCTTGTTCAGCTCGATGGCCAGTTCGCGCAACCCCTCCTCTTTGAGTCCGCGGTTCCTCAATGTGGCGGTCAGTTCCGACAGGCTCATCTCCGCACTGGACTTTGTCGCGATTTTCTTATCCCCGGAAAAGGTCGAGGCGAAGTCCAGCCGGACATCGTAGAAGCGGAAATCCATTTTCCGGTAATGGTTCAGGCCGGCATCGACCGTGTGCGTGCTGCCGTCCTCCAGTCTCAGCGTGATAACCATCGTATCGGGATTCTCAATGAGATAAGCCCGGCGGGCGACGATCGTGCTCGGTTCACGGCTGATCCGGCTGTCCGAGATGAGAACCCCTTCCAGAAAATCTCCATGCACCGGAATCCTGTCTGCGTACAGGAGAATCCCCTGAAAATCATCCATAAAGACCTTTTCGCGGATGCCGATGCTGGCCTTCTGCCTCGCCATATCAAAGAGAAGTGTCTTGGATGCAAGATTCCCGTACGGAACGAGGAATAGGGTCGTTGCCAGGGTCATCAAAAAGGCGATCAGGGCGGCACAGACTACCGGGAAGGATAACCGATAGAGGCTGATCCCGGACATCTTCAGAATGGTCCATTCATTGTCCCCTGAAAGCCTTCCCAAACCGATCAGGATTGCGATCAGAAGCGAGATGGGGATGGTGAATGCGAGGAAGGACGGCATGAGAAAAAATATCAACCGGGCGATGTCCGTAAACGCAACCCCCTTGTTGATCATCAGATCCATGACCTGCAGAATCTTCCCCATGAGCAAAACAAAAGTGAGTACAAAAAGAATCATGCAGAACGGAACGGCGATTTCCCTTAGAATATAACGATCGATCAAGCGTTGCATATCCCTAAAACCTTCTTCGAATATCCAGAACAGCCTGCTACATCATCAAATGGAGGGGCTCAATAAAGACGGGATCCTCCCTTTCCATGATCTCAATGATGGACCCGTGCATTCTCTTTTTCATCTCGCCGAATATGGACCTTTTCTTGGTATAGGTTTTTGCAAAAACCAAGGCCTCCTGCATCAGCGATTCTTGATTCTCAGACGCCTTAACGATAACGTGGTGGGATTCCAGTTCCGCGGCGCCGGTTCTTTTCCCGCTGAAAACGAGTTCTTCAAGCTTGTAGTAGGGAATCGCCTTGAGGATGATCGCCTGCATGCCGGGGAGAAAGGGGATACCAATATCAATCTCCGGAAAACAGAAAAAGCCGCGGTCGGCCTTCATGAAACGAAAATCACAGGTACAGGCCATGATTGCCCCGTCTCCGAAAGCGTGTCCGTTGATGGCTGCGATAACCGGCATCGGATAGAGAAGGATGCGTTTGAATATCCGGTTCAGGCCGTACATGAAGTCGCGGATCGCCTGCAGATCGTTCTTCGCCATGGCGCCCGTGATCCACTGGAGATCGATCCCCTGGGACCAGTTCTTCGGATCGCTGGAGACGATGATTACTGAAGAAATCCCCGGATCCGCTTCGACTTCATCGAATGCCGCCAGAAGGGCGCGGACAAAATCGGGGTTATGCCTGTTTTCACCGTTGTTCATCGTGATGACGCCGACCGTTTCCACCTTTTTCCATTCGATGATGGACATCGCTTTAAGCCTCCTGTTGTGGGATGAATTAAGAAAGAAGGAAAATTGACGGTAGTGAAGTCTCACATATTGACCCATGTGTCAAGGATTGACGGCAACGACCCGGGTGTTTGGGCTGAAGACCGAAGTGTCCGAACAGCCTTGCATCCGCACTCCATCCGCCTGCACGGTTTTGATTAAACGTTTGACAAAGCCGAACGATCCGTGGAATAAACACCCGTATACAAAGTTGGTTTTTTTTAGATCTCAGGGCAACCATCATGCAGGAAAGATCCATCAAAACGGTCGTCCTTATTCTTCTTCCCCTTATGCTGTATCTGATCCCGCTTCCCTTTATCCCCCTCATGGAGCCGGACGAGGGGAGGTACAGCGCCATTTCCAGCGCGATGAACGCTACCGGCGACTACGTCACGCCGCGGCTCAAAGCGGCTGTTTACTTTGAGAAACCACCTCTTGTCTACTGGGCTACAGCGCTATTCTTCCGGATTTTCGGAGAGAATGAATTTTCTTCCCGTCTCTTTGCAGCCCTCTGTGCGTGGGGATGCATCCTCCTGGTCTATCGTATGGGGCTTTTTTTCCATGATGCGCGGACGGGCTTGTATGCGGCGGCGGTGCTGACTACTTTCCTGTATCATGTCGTCATCGGCCGGACCAATATCCTCGACATGCCGCTCGCCTTTTTCGTTTCCGCGGCAATCTGGTCCGGTTTCCGCTTTTTTGCGTCTGCGGAAATAAAAAAGAGACGGCTCTACCTCCTCTATCTATTCAGCGCTTTGGCGTTTCTGGCCAAGGGGTTGATCGGTATCGTGTTTCCGTTCGGTATCCTTACGATCTGGCTTCTCATATCGGGCCGCCGGAGGGAGGTACTCTCTCTATTTTCCGCTGCCGGCATCCTGATCTTCACAGCCGTTTCGCTTCCCTGGCTTATCCTTATCCAACGGGAAAACCCCGATTTCTTCCGTTTCTTTTTTATCCAGGAGCACCTGCTTCGCTATGCCACCCGGATGCATGGCCACAACGAGCCCTTCTATTTCTACCTCCCCATCCTGCTGGCCGGAGCTCTTCCCTGGTTCGCCTTTCTGCCGGAAGCGATCCGGGGACTGCGAAAGGGAGAAAAATTATTCAGCAGTGCGGAAATGCGATTTCTCGCAACCTGGTTTGTACTGATTTTTCTCTTTTTTTCGATTTCGTCATCGAAACTGATCCCCTACATTGCACCCGTTTTTCTCCCCATTGCGCTCGGCTTCGGCCATTTTTTCCGTCGGTACGAGGAACGGATCTTCGACACAGGAGGGGGAGGGTGCGTTCCGCTGCGCTACCGGCTGACGGGGATCGTGCAATCCATTCTTTTCATGGCCGGTCTCTTCGTCCCCCTTTTTCTGCGGAAACACCGGGTTTCCTGGGACTCCTGGTGGCCATGGATCGTCGCTCCATTTCTCATACAGATCCTGATTTTATTTCTCCCGGACCGGATCCGGAGGAAAACCGGCCGGGGGTGGTTCGCGACAGTCTATCTGCTTTTCGCTCTGTTCCTCGCGTCGACAACCCTGCCGGCTGTCCAATTCCTGGCCCCCTACAAATCCGCCTATCCGCTCTCGCAGGCGATTATGAAGAACGTTCCCGCTGATGCAACGCTCTACCAGTACGGGATGTCGCTCTACGGGGTGGATTTCTACACCGGGAAAAGAACCCCCATCGTCGACGATATCGGGGAGGTGTGGTACGGCAGCCAACGGCTTCCGGCTGCGGAGAGAAACCGATATTTCCTGACCACCGATTCGTTTTTGAGTCTGGTTCGGGAAACGGATGGAATCTACTGTGCCACAAAGAACGGCGATAAATTGGAGCGACTGAGAAAAAAGGTTCCCGCGCTCCGGGTCTTGTGGCATAATGACGCGTACACTCTGGTGCTATTGATGAGATCCGGAGAACAGGGGTCGTGATGAAAACTCGGAAAAATTTTCTGCCGTTGAACCGGCCGTCCATCGGAAAGACGGAAATTGCAAATGTAACCGCATGCCTGCGGTCGCAATGGATTACAACCGGGCCTCTGTGCAAGACCTTTGAGGAGCGCTTTCAGGATCTCACCGGGGCGCGTCACGCCATTTCCCTCTCCTCCGCAACGGCAGGGATGCACCTCACCTTCACGGCCCTCGGCATCGGTCCGGGAGATGAGGTCATCACCCCGTCGTTGACCTTCGCCTCGACGGTCAACATGATCGCGCTGCACGGCGCCCGACCCGTCTTCGCTGATATTCATTATGACACCCTCCTCATGAACGCCGACGATATCGAGGCCAGAATCACAACCCGGACCAGAGCGATCATTCCCGTCCATTTTGCCGGAGCCCCGGCGGAGATGGACCGGATCCTGGAAATTGCCGACCGTCATCGCCTGGCCGTAATCGAGGATGCAGCCCACGCCGTCGGGACGCGTTATCGGGGGATCCACACCGGCGGTTTCGGAAGGACCGCCATATTTTCCTTTCATCCGATTAAGAACATCACGACCGGTGAAGGTGGCCTCATTACCCACAGCGACGATCAACTGGAAAAAAAGTTGCGACTGTTGCGGTTTCACGGCATCGAACGGGACGCCTGGAAGCGCTACGGAAAGGGTGGCAATCCGGGCTACGACATCGAGACGCCGGGCTGGAAATACAACCTGACGGACATCCAGGCGGCCCTGGGGATCGCCCAGCTTTCCCGGCTTGCCGAATTCAACCGCCGCCGGGAGGAGCTCGTTGCGCTTTACCGGGAAGCTCTTAAAGGGACTGCAGGAATGGAGCTTCCGGTCGATCCGGCCTATCCCCACGACCATGCCCACCACCTCTTTGTGGTGAAGATCCTGGCGATGGAAAGAAAACGGTTCATGGACAAGCTTTCAGATTACAACATCGGTTACGGTCTCCATTTTCCGGCCTGTCATCTTCTCAAGTATGTCAAGGACCGTTTCGGGATCGTACATCTGCCGGAAACGGAACGCGCCGCGGGGAAAATCCTTTCGCTTCCGCTTTTCCCGGATATGACGGACGGGGATGTCGCCTATGTCTGTAAGTCGGTCCGTGAGATCCTTGGCCGAACAAAGGGAGGTGGACATTGACCGCAAAAATGGATGCGGGGGCTTTTGAGGAGATGATTTCACTCGTGGTCCCGGTTTATAACGAAGAGGGGAACCTGCCTGCGTTGATGAACCGGATCCGGCCGGTCATGTCCGCCCTGAAGAGACCCTGGGAGATCATCCTGGTCGATGACGGCAGCCGGGATCGCTCCCTGGAGATCCTGAAGGGATTTACGATCAATCCCGGGGTTCGGGTGGTGGAACTGACGCGGAATTACGGGCAGCATGCGGCCATCCTGGCCGGTTTTTCCATTGTCCGCGGCGGGATCGTCGTGACCCTCGATGCCGATCTCCAGAACCCGCCGGAGGAGATTCCCCGCCTGATCGACGCGATGGAGGAGGGCGGTTACGACGTGGTCGGTACGATCCGCAGGGGAAGAAAGGATTCTCTGCTCCGGATCATTCCCTCACGGATCGTCAATATGGTCGCGAGAAAAATCACCGGCGTCCGGATGACCGACTGGGGATGCATGCTCCGGGCCTACCGCCGGACGGTGGTGCAGCGGATGATCGACTGCCATGAACACGCGACCTTCATCCCGGCGCTCGCAACGCATTTCGGCAAGCGGGTGACGGAGATCAAGGTTGCCCATGAGGAGCGGCACGGCGGCAAGTCCAACTATTCCCTGCGGGAGCTGGTCAACCTCCAGTTCGACCTGGTGGCCTCCTTTTCCGAACTCCCCATCAAACTCATTATGTACGGCGGGGTTCTGCTGGCGGTGCTCGGCGTCTGTTTCGGCGCGTTTCTCGTCATCGCCCGGCTCCTTTACGGGGCCGTCTGGGCGGCGCAGGGTGTGTTCACCCTGTTTGCCATCCTGTTCGTCTTTGTGGGGCTGCAGTTTTTCGCGCTCGGCCTGATCGGAGAATATATCGGCCGGATCTATCGCGAGGTCCGAAAGCGGCCCGAGTATGTGATCGAGCATGTCCACGGGGGCGATTCTATTTCGGCCGGAGAGTCTGCATGAAAGTCGCGGCCTTTGCCTATCATAATATGGGCATTGCGGGTCTCGACGCCCTCGAACGCGCCGGATATCGGATTGCCTGCATTTTTTCCCATGAAGACGATCCTTCTGAAAACTGCTGGTTCGGTTCGGTAAAAGAATGGGGGAGGAGGCGGCACATCCCCGTGGAGTGTCCCGCCGATATCGGGAGTAAAAAATGGGGGGAGCGGATCGAAGCCCTCCGGCCGGAGATGGTGTTCTCTTTCTATTACCGCCATATGATCCGGGAGGAAATCCTCCGCATTGCACCCCTGGGGGCGTATAACCTCCATGGATCCCTTCTGCCCGCCTATCGCGGTCGCTGCCCCGTAAACTGGGTTCTCGTGCACGGGGAGACGCAGACCGGTGTCACGCTCCATCACATGGTTCGAAAGGCCGATGCAGGAGATATCGTCGGACAGAGGGTCGTGTCGATCGTCCCGGACGACACGGCGTTGACTCTCTACGGGAAGCTCTGCGGCGCGGCGGGCATTCTCCTCGATGAACTCCTGCCCCTGTTGAAAATCGGCCAGGCGCCCCGCATTCCCCAGGACTTCTCCCGGGGAAGTTATTTCGGTGGCCGAAAACCGGAGGACGGCCGCATCGACTGGAGCTGGACCGCCGAGAGGATCTACAACCTGATCCGCGCGGTCACGGATCCGTATCCCGGCGCCTTCTGCGATCTGCCGAACGGATCCCGTCTCATGATCTGGTGGGGAACACCCGAAGAGGGAAGGGGGCGAGGGAAGACCAGACCTCCCGGTTGCGTCGAAATCGACGGGGACCGTGTCCTGGTTTGGACGGGACGGGGGCAAATTCGTCTCCAGAATGTTCAGGCCGGGGGCGAAAGGATGACCGGCAACCGTATTCTCCGCTATTTTCAAGACCAGAAAGGATTAAGGTTATCATGAAGATTTTGATCCTGGGGGTTAACGGGTTTATCGGCCATCATCTGACGCAGCGGATCCTCGACGAAACGGACTGGACCGTTTTCGGGATGGACCTCTCCGACGACCGTCTGGGGAAGAGCCTGCAGAATCCGCGCTTTCATTTCATTGAAGGGGACATCGCGATCAACCGGGAATGGATCGAATATCACGTCAAGAAATGCGATATAATTCTGCCCCTGGTGGCGATCGCCACGCCCAAGCTTTATGTGGAAGACCCCATTGCCGTCTACAACCTCGATTTTGAAATGAATCTCAATGTGATCAATCAGTGCGTCAAATATCACAAGCGGGTCGTTTTTCCTTCAACCTCGGAGGTTTACGGGGCATGCCCCGATCCTGAGTTTAAAGAGGATGAGAGTTATCTGGTTGTGGGACCGATCCAGAAGGAACGCTGGATCTATTCCTGCTGCAAACAGCTCCTCGACCGGGTGATTTATGCCTACGGCACACGGGGGCATCTGGAATTCACCCTTTTCCGGCCCTTCAACTGGGTCGGACCCCGACTGGATTCCCTGTATGCGGCAAAGGAAGGCAGCTCCCGGGTGGTGACGCAGTTCATCGCCGAGCTTCTGATGAAGAGGCCGATCAGCCTGGTTGACGGCGGCAGCCAGATGCGGTGCTTTACATACGTGGATGACGGCATTGCGGCATTGTTGCGTATTTTGGAAAACCGCAATGACGCCTGCAAAAATCAGATCATCAATATCGGCAATCCGGACAACGAATGCTCCGTCCGGGAACTGGCCTTTATGCTGAAGAAGCTCTTCATGGCACATCCGGATCATCTTCAGGACGGGTTCTATTCGGAGATCATCGAGGTCCCCGCACAGACCTATTACGGAAAGGGGTACCAGGACATCTATACCCGAAAACCGAGCATCGAAAAGGCCCGAATCCTCCTCGGCTGGTCACCGGTCATCGGGCTGGACGATTCCCTGCGGATGACCCTTTACTCCTTCCTTGAGGAGAACGGGCCTTGATCGCAGGACAAGCGATGAGGGGGTGGTTTGAACAGGATTCTGGGGCTGAAAATCGATGTGGACACCTATCAGGGAATGAGACGGGGGGTCCCGCGTCTTCTTTCCCTGTTGAGGCGGGAGGGCCTCCGGGCCACTTTTTTCCTGAGCATCGGGCCGGACGCTTCGGGGAGGGCCGTTTTTCAGATCTTGAAGAATCCCCGCTTTCTGAAGAAAATGGTCCGGACGCGCGCCGCCGCTCTCTACGGTTTCCGGACCGCCCTGTATGGGACGCTCCTCCCGTCACCGATGATCGCTCTTTCGTTTCCGCATCTCGTCCGGCAGATTACGGCGGAAGGCCATGAGGTGCAGTTCCATGCGTGGGATCACCGTCGCTGGCAGGATGAACTCGCTCTCCGTCCGGAGGTCTGGATCCGGGACTGGTTCAGACAGGGCATCGGGGGTTTTGAAAGCCTGACCGGAAGAAGACCCTCCTCCTTCGGCGCCCCCGCCTGGCTGATCGACGACCGCGTACTTTCCCTGGTTCGCGATCTTCATCTCGATTATCTGAGTTGCACGCGGGCGAAGGAACCCTTTATCCATGAAGGAACGGACCTCCTCGAGATCCCGTCGGATCTGCCCTGTTTCGAAGAAACGGGCATTGACGAAGGGGAGCGAAAAATCCTCACCGGGCTTTCAGATGGCGGGATCCACGTTCTCCCCGTCCATGCGGAAGTCGAAGGCGGACGGATGAGCAATAACTTCCTTCGTCTCATTCACGCCGCGAAAATGCTGGGTTTTTGTATCATGCCCCTGTGCGACATCCATCCACTTCTGGATCGAAAAAACCTGATGACCAGACGCTTCCGTCTGCAACTCCTCCCAGGTCGCTCCGTCCCGTGCGCCGTTTGACCAGAACGATCTTTATTATCTTTCCAATGCAAGGGGGTAAACGGCCAAAAAAAAGATTGACCGCAGAGTCTTCTCATAGTAGTAACGCTCATCAATCCACTGTCTTCGAAATGGCTTTACGATGACCGACTTTTTGTATAAACAGCACCAACATTTTAAATAGGGAGGGCGAGAGTATGAAACGTGCAGGATTATTGTTCATTGCGGGTATGTTGGTTATGTGTCTGGCGATCAACGCAAGCGCCGCGGAAAAGGTAACAGTCTACACGTCGCTCGAAACGGATGAAACGGTAAAATATCTCGAGGCGGCCAGAAGGGATTTGCCGGACCTGGAAATCAACATCATCCGTCTCTCCACCGGTGAATTGGGTGCGCGCATGATGGCCGAAAAGGACAATCCCCAGGCGGACCTTGTCTGGGGTTGGGCCGTGACCAACATGGAAGAATTCGTTCCCCGGGGCATGCTGGTGCCCTACAAACCCAAGGGTGTGGAAAGACTCGAGAAACGCTTTGTTCACCCCCAGTATTACTACGTGGGAATCGATATGTACATCGCCGCCTTCTGCGTGAATACCAAAGTGATGCAGGAGAAGGGACTGCCCCTGCCCAAGGGGTGGAACGACCTTCTCGATCCGAGATTCAAGGGCCTCGTGACCATGCCCAACCCGGTGGCTTCCGGCACGGGATTCCTCCAGATCGCCAGTATCCTTCAGATGTACGGTGCGAAAGAAGGCAAGGAAGACGGCTGGGAGTTCCTGAAGAAACTGGACAAGAACATCGCACAGTACATCAAGAGCGGTTCCCGGCCGGCCAAGATGACCGCCGCGGGAGAGTTTGCCGTCGGGGCCTCCTTCGAATTCGTCGTGGCTGAACTGATCAAACAGGGCTTCCCGGTAAAGTTTGTCTTCCCGATCGAGGGTGCGGGATATGAAGTGGAAGCGAACGCACTGCTCAAGGGGGCAAAAAATCCCAACGCCGCAAAGAGATTCCTGGATTGGGCCATCACGGACAACGCCATGAAAGAGTATGCTAAATTCAAACATGGGGTGACCCTTCCCGGGATCCCCTCCCGCCCGGATCTTCCCAAATTGTCCGAAATCAAGCTCTATCCGATGGACTTCAGCTGGCAGGCCAAGAACAGCGAGGCCATCAAGAAGAAATGGGAGAGCCTCTTCTCAAAATAACCGCTAATTTCCGGTCATCCTGCCTTGATGCAGGATGACCGGAATCCATGCTTTTTTTTTGACCCATTCTGTATAGAACTCTCAACACCCAAGTGAGGAAGGAAGATGGGCAGAGACCTCAAACTGGAAAATCTTACAAAATGCTACGGGAACCTTACGGCCGTAGATCATGTCAATCTGGAGATCCGGGAAGGGGAGTTTATCTGTTTTCTGGGCCCCAGCGGTTGCGGAAAGACAACGATCCTGAGGATGATCACCGGATTTGAGACCGTAACTTCCGGGAGTGTGATCTTCAACAACCGCGTGATCAACGATCTCATCCCCAAGAAGCGCGAATTCGGCATTGTTTTTCAGTCATACGCCCTTTTTCCGAACATGACCGTTGAGGAGAACATTGCCTTCGGCCTGAAGATGAGAAAGATGCCGAAAAAGGCCATCGCCGAACGGGTGGACAAGATGCTCGACCTGATCGGTCTTTCCGACTGGCGGAAGCTTTATCCGGCCCAGTTGAGCGGCGGGCAGCAGCAGCGGGTCGCCCTTGTGAGGGCTCTGGCCCCGGATCCCCAGGTCCTGCTTCTCGATGAGCCTCTGAGCGCCCTCGATGCGAAAATCAGGCTCCGCCTCCGGGCGGAGATCAAGCGGTTGCAGCAGGAATTGAAAAAGACGATGATCCATGTGACCCATGATCAGGAAGAGGCCCTTTCCATCGCCGATCGGGTGGTCGTTATGGAAAAGGGGCAATTCCGGCAGGTGGGACGTCCAATCGACATCTACAAGAATCCGACCTGCAACTTTGTGGCGGATTTTGTGGGAACTTCCAACTTCTTTGAAGGGCGCCGCACGGCAGACGTCGTCGATATCGGCCGAAGGAGAATCAAGGTGACGCGCAACGGCAACGGGAAACACGAGGCCGTTTCCCTGGCCATCCGCCCGGAAAATGTGGAGGTGTTCAAAGACGACTCGGTTCCGCAGGTTCTCGAACCCATGAATCTCGTCTCAGGCCGGATCGAAGTGGTGGTTTTTCAGGGAGCGGCCGTCAGGCTTCTGATCCTTTTGGATGGGGAGGAGATCATCTCCGATATCGTCGAGAAGGATTTTGAACAGCGCGCCCTGAAGCAGGGGGATCAGGTATATGTCTACTGTCCGCCCGAATCCTTTCTTGTGTTTCCTGAAAGGGAGGGGACGCAATGAATCCCGTCGAACCTTCCGGAAAACGATTCTCCTCGTGGTTCACCGCCGACAACCTCTTCACCGGGGTGATCATGACGTTTCTGCTGGTGATCCTGGCCGTTTTTCTCCTCTATCCCGTGGTGGACATCTGCCGGTTGAGCTTCATCAAGAACGGGATGTTCAGCCTGCAAAACTATCTCGATTATTTTACCGAACCGAAAATATTCCGCTCCTTTTACAACAGCATGTTCGTATCATCGGTAACCATGGTCATCACCACGGTGCTGGCATTTCTGTTCGCATACGGTCTTACACGAACCACCATGCCGGGGAAGGGATTCTTCTATACGGTATCCACATTTCCCCTCATTGCACCGACCATCATCCAGGCCCTGGCTCTTATTTTGCTGTTCGGCCGCAATGGCGTCATCACCCGCTATCTCCTGGACACGAGCTGGAATATCTACGGCGCCACGGGCATCATCGTGGGAGAGACCCTCTACTGTTTTCCCAACGCCCTTTTTATCCTTTATACCACTCTTTCCGCGGTGGATACGCGCCTCGACGAGGCCGCACAGAGTCTGGGGGCTTCCGCCCTGAAAACCTTTTTCAAGGTGACCCTCCCTTCGGCGAAGTACGGAATCGCCAGCGCCGCAGCGCTGACTTTCAACCTCACCATCACCGACTTCGGCATCCCGGTCGTGATCGGAGGAGACTATTCCGTTTTGGCGACGGAGATCGTCAACAAGGTCTTCGGTATGCAGAGGTTTGACCTGGGGGCGACCATCAGCGTGATTCTCCTGGTTCCCTCCATTACGGCTTTTGCGATCAATTATTACCTGACCCGGAAGAGCTATGCCATGATCAGCGGCCAGGCCCGGCCGTTCATCCAGCCTTCACGGCCGTTGAAGAAATGGGCGTTTACCGCTTACTCGGGCCTCATCTGCGCCTGCATTCTTCTGGTGTTCATCACGGTTTTTCTGGGCTCCTTCGTCAAGACGTGGCCCTACGATTTTTCACTTACCCTCAAGCACTTCGACTTCCCGTCGCTCGGGGCGAGCGTCCCGCTATGGACCGCTTTCTGGAACAGCGTTTTGGAGCCGGGCACATTCCGCACCATGATCGCCATCAAGTACGCCCCCATCTGGACCAGTCTTCTGGTCTCCCTTGTGGTGGCCCTGGCCGGGGCTTCCATCACACTGGTGGCCGCATATATCATCGAAAAGAAAAAGCCCAGGGGTGAGCAGCTTCTTTACGCCCTGTCGGTTTTGCCGGCGGCCATACCCGGGGTGGTTCTGGGCCTGGGATATGTGCTGGCATTCAACAAGCCCTATTTTCTGATTTACGGAACAATCTGGATCATCATCATCAATATCGTGATTGCCAACTTCACACTTGGGGTTCTCTCCGGAACGGCGAATCTCAAGCAGATCGACAAATCGGTTGAGGAGGCCGCGGTCAGTCTGGGCGCCGGTCCGGTGACCACCTTCACACGGATCGTGTTTCCGCTTTCCAAGGTAGCTTTTCTCTCCACGACCACCTTCTATTTCATGCGGGCGATGACCACGATCAGCGCCGTGTTATTTCTGGTATCGGCGCAGATCAAACTGGCCGCCATCGAAATCATCTTCCTCGATGTGGATGGCCGTACGGCGAGCGCCAATGCCATGTGTACCGTAGTCGTGCTGATCGTCGCCCTTTTCCTGATCGTCATGAGGATCACCACGGGAAGTTCAGGGCTTACGGGGATGAGCGGTAGAAAATGACAGGGGGTTTAAGAACATGAACGTCATCGATCCGGACAATCCCATTCCCAAGTATCTGCAGATCAGCGCCTGGATCAAGGATCTCATCCAATCCGGAAGGTACGAGAAGGGCGCCAATCTGCCGTCAGAGGTCGAACTGGCCAGAATCTGTCAGGTAAACCGGAATACCCTGAGGCAGGCCATATCGGAATTGACGGCGTCGGGAGTGCTTCGCAAGGAAAAGGGGAGAGGCACCTTCGTCTGTGCGGATACCCCCCTGGCCATCACACACCAGCTCAAGAGCATTTCGAGCTTCAGCGCCGACCTGTGTGCGCTCGGAATCAGGGAGAAAACAAAAATCATCAAGAAGGGTGTTGAGGAAGCCAATGAACGGGTAGCCAGGAAGCTGATCTTAAGCCCGAACGGCAAAGTGGTGGCCATCCGCCGTCTCCGGACCGGCAACCAGGTGCCTTTTATCTACGAGGAAAGCTATCTGCCCCACTCCCTTTTCCGCGAAATCCTGGATATGGATCTGACCGGGTCCATGTACCAGATCATTAACGATCGCTTCAACGTCACCCTGGCACGGTCGGATCAGATGATCCGGTCGGTGAATCTAAAAGGCCGCATTGCATCCTATCTGAATGTCCCCGAAAATACGGCGGCCTTTTTCATGGAAAGTCTGACCTACGACGAAAACAACCTGCCGGTGGAGCTTCTCTATTCCTATTACCGGGGAGACAAATACGTTTTTGAGGTTGAAGTGGGTCGTTACCATATCAAGGAAAATTATTTGCAGGATGAATGACCCCGCATCAGGCTGCAAGGCATAAAAAATACGAAGAGAACATTTTCCGCAGCCGGCTGCAGGGAATTATCAATTTACACTTGATTTTTTAAGGACGATCATGTATATACATCTAAACAGCATAGTGCCATTAACGCGTAAAGAGGGGGAAATATGAATGAGAATAACTTGTTGGAAAAATTGGTCGCGGTCAGTCCCGGTATGGAGATCTGGTGGGATTCCTCACCTGTGATCTTCGAAAACTGGTGCCGGAAGCTGTTGGCCAAGGCAAGCGACGGGGAACGGGAAACCCTGAATCGGCAGTTCGCACGGATGGTCGACAAAGAAAACCCGGAGATATCGCTTTTCCGCGGCGTGACGACCAACCCTTCATTATCTCTGCAGGCAATCCAGGACAACGAGCCGTATTGGAAAGACGTAACCTACTGTATTATCAAGAATAATCCCGGCATAGACAAAGAATCCCTATTCTGGCTTCTCTATAAGGAAGTGGTAAAACGTGGCTCAGATATGTTCCTTCCGTTGTTTGAGAAAACAAACCATCGCGAAGGTTACCTCTCGGGCCAGGTGGATCCGCGAAAATCCTTCGACAAGGAGACCATGCTGAAGCAGGCCGCGGAACTGGCCGCCATCAATCCCAATGTGATGATCAAGGTTCCGGGCACAAAGGAGGGGTATGAGGTCATCGAAATTCTCACCTCCCGGGGAATTGCCACCAACAATACACTAACTTTCGTCCTGCCGCAATTGATGGACTGTGCCAAATCCGTGAAGCGGGGGTTGGAAAAGGCCAAGGCGAACCGGGTGGATCTTTCCAGGTGGCGCTCCGTGATCACCCACATGGAGGCACGTTACGGCGATCTGGGAGGATTAAGGGATTTCGGAAAGGAAAAAGGGATCGAGCTTTCCGAGGGGGATGTCCGCCTGGCGGAACTGGCCATCTTCAAGAAGGCCTATCGTCTTGTTAAAGAAGGCAATTATCCCAGCAAGATGCTCTCCTGTTCACTCCGGGTCGGACCGAACGTGGAGGGAGTCCGGCGGATCTGGCATCTGGAGGAGAAGGCGGGCGCAAACATTGTGGTCACCTGTCCCCCCGCTTTTATCGATGAGGTGATCCATTTCCAGGGACAGGAAAACATCTCTTTTGAAAAAAACCGTATTGACCGGGATATTCCGAAAGAGACGCTGGATAAACTGCTGCGGATACCGTATTTCGAAAAGGCGTACGCAGAAGACGGCTATACCCGGGATGAGTACAACAGTCACCCATCGCTGGTAAAGACGGCACAGCAGTTTTCGAAAGCCACAAACGACATGGTGGAATTTGCGGAAAAATGTCTCGCAGATTCATGACGTAAACGATGAAAGGAGAGATTTATGAAACAGTTGAATGAATGGTTTGTGCCCTGGTTGTTCACCGCACGGGAATACAACACCGCGATACTCGATAAAGCCTGGGCAAAGCCCGATTATGGTCGCCTGATGCTCAATGAAAATCCTCTCCCCCCGTCCGATAAAGTAATCCGGGCGGTGACGGATATCCTTTCCAGAGGGAACCGCTATCCAGACAGCATGCTGCGGTTGCGGACCAAACTCGGAAAGCTGCACAACCTGGGACCGGAAAATATCGGCCTGTGCAACGGATCATCGGAGATTATCGATTGCATGATGCGGATCTTCCTCCAGCCCGGCGACGAGTTCATCGTCTCCACGCCCACTTTCGAGCTTTTTCCGCCTCGGGCGGAACTGGCCGGAGGCAAGGTGGTCTCCGTGCCGCTTCGCAAAGAGGATCTCCAGTACGATGTGGATGCCATGATCGAGGCGATCACACCCAAGACCAAACTGATTCTGGTCATCAATCCCAATAATCCGACAGGAATCTTCATTGACGACAAGGATTTAATCCGCTTCTGCGAGACGGGGATTCCTTTATGCATCGACGAGGCCTATCTGGACTACCATCCCGAGATCCCGTCGAAGGATTTTCTGCTCAAGAAGTATCCCCAGGTCTTCCTCTCCCACACCTTTTCGAAGGCCTACGGCTTCGCCGGTATCCGTTTCGGTTATGTGGTGGGGACGGAGGAGATGGTCAAGGCATTCAGAGCCATGTTCCTCCCCTGGAATGTGAGCCTGATGTCCATGGCGGCGGCGGAGGCGATCCTGGACAGCCCGGAGGATGTTGCCGAGAAGGTGAAGCACAACAACCGCTGGATGGAGATCTTCACCAAAGAACTGGTCCAGGTCGGCCTGAAGCCCTTCCCGGCGCACGGCAATTACATGCTCATCGACGCCACAATGACCGGTAAGACAACCGCCGAGATCCTGGCGGCCGGGCTGGAGATGGAGAGGATATTCCTCAAAAGCATCAAGCCGATCCATGGCAGGGACGGTTATTTCCGGGTGACGCCGGGTGTGGACGAGGAGAACGAACGGTTCGTCCGATTTGTCCGGAACTATTTCGGCAAGAAATGACGTTGAAGATCTTCGTATGTGTCAAGCATGTCCCCGACACGGCGGCCAACATCAGGCCTCTGGACGGGACGGCCTTTGACGAAACCGTCAAGTTCATCATGAATCCCTACGATGAATATGCCCTGGAACAGGCCCTCCAGATCCGGGACCGGGAGGGCGCATCCGAGGTGATAGCGGTTACGGTCGGAAAGGCGTCTGCCGGCGCCACGCTGCGTTCCGCCCTGGCCATGGGCGCGGACCGGGGGGTTCTGGTCAAAACGGACACCTACTTTATGGACAGCCTGGAGACAAGCCGTCTGCTGCATATTGCGATCGAACTGGACGGTTCCCCCGGTCTGATCTTTACCGGCAAACAATCGGTGGATACGGAAGGGATGCAGGTACCCTTTCGTCTGGCGGCCCTGTTCGATCTGCCTGTTGTGGTCGATGTTGCGGCCTTTTCACTGGCCAATGGTGTGGTCACCGTCGAGCGGGAAATGGAGGGGGATGTGCGCGAGGTGATCGATATGTCCATTCCCTGCATCGTCGGCGCCGCCAAGGGGCTGAACCGGCCGCGTTGTCCCACCCTTCCGGACATGATGAAGGCCCGGAAGAAAGAGGTCAAGGTCCTCAACCGGTCTGATTTCCAGATTCAAGAACCCCTGCAAACGGTGGAGCTGCTGGAATTCCAGCCGGTCCCCGACCGGGGTCGGGGAAGGATTCTGAAAGGCAGTCCGGAAAACATGGCGGATGAGCTTCTGCGCCTGTTGCGGGACGAGGCGAAAGTATTATAGGGGCGGGTTCGGGGTCTATGGCGAGGATCGGCGTTCTCATCGAAGAGAAGGACGGCAAGGTCAAGAGGACCAATCTCGGCGCGTTGACCGCTGCAAGACAGGGTTCCGTCGACAACGAGGTTTATGCACTGCTGTTTGGCGACCACGCAGAGACCTGCCGGGAAGCATTGCAGCGTTACGGTGCGGAAAAGATCGTAGCCATCCGGACGCCGGAACCTGATCCGTCGGCGTTCCCGGAGATGCAGGCTGCCGCCCTCTGTCTCGCGATGGACGCATTTTTGCTGGATGCGCTCCTCGGGGTTGCCGGCCAGTACGGAAAGGACATGCTGGCCCGGGTGGCCTCGCTGAAAGGGGCGCCTCTGGTCCTGGACTGTCTGGAAATCGATTTTTCCTCCGGCATCGTCAAGAAATCCCATTTTTCCGGAAAGACGACGGCAACACTCCGTCTGAACGGCCGGCCCTGGATTTTGGGAATCAGACCCAATATCTTCCCCGAACTTGCGGATCCCCGGAATGCCGAAATCCTGAATTACGAGCCGCGGATCCAGGAGGCAAAACGGCTGGCGATCCGGGAAATCAAACACGGCGGCTCAGGAGGGCCGGATGTTTCCGAAGCCGAAATCATCATTTCCGGCGGACGTCCACTCGGATCCGGGGAGAACTTTAAAATCCTGAGAGACTGCGCCGCAGTTTTCGGGGCGGCGGTCGGGGCTTCCCGGGCCGCGGTGGATGCCGGCTTCGCGACCCATGCAATGCAGGTGGGCCAGACGGGTAAAACGGTCAGTCCCCGGCTCTACATCGCCTGCGGCATATCCGGATCCGTTCAACATTTCGCGGGTATGAAAACATCCAAGATTATCGTCGCCATCAACAATGATGCCGATGCGCCCATTTTCAGCAAATGCGATTACGGCCTGATCGGCGATCTTTTTAAAGTGGTGCCCGCCTTGACAAAGGCGCTGGGGAAGGGGTGAATCATGCGCGAAAGTGCACAGGTTGTCATCATCGGCGGCGGCATCGTCGGGTGCAGCATTGCTTACCATCTCACCAAACGGGGGTTGAAGGATGTGATCATCCTTGAAAAGGGAGAACTGACCAGCGGATCGACATGGCACGCGGCAGGCCTGGTGGGACAGCTTCGCTCGCACCGCAACGTCACGAGGATGCTTCAGTACAGTGTCAGCCTCTACGAGACGCTGGAAGCGGAAACCGGCCTCACGACCGGCTGGAAGCGCTGCGGATGTCTCCATCTGGCCGGTACGGAAGACCGGCTTTTTGAGCTGAAGAAAGGGGCAACCACGGCGCGCAGCTTCGGTCTTGAGATGCACATGATTTCGCCGCAGGAGGCGCTGAAGATCTTTCCGATATTGGATATGGACGGCATCATCGGCGCGGCTTTCATGCCCTCCGACGGCCAGGCGGATCCCAGCGGACTGACCATGGCCCTGGCCAAAGGGGCGATGAACCGCGGCGCCACGGTGGAGCAGAAGACACTGGTCACCGGTTTTCAGATCAAAGACAACCGCATTCAGGCCGTGGCAACCGACCGGGGAACGATCCGCTGCGAGACGGTCGTCAACGCGGCGGGCATGTGGGGCCGGGAGATCGGCCGCATGATGGGCGTGAACATCCCGCTGGTTCCTTTTCAGCATCAGTACCTGGTGACCGAAGCCATCGAGGGCCTGCCGCCCAATCTCCCCACCCTGCGCGACAAGGACAGCCTCCTCTATTACAAGGAAGAGGTCGGGGGGCTCGTCATGGGCGGTTACGAACGGGACGGAATCCCCTGGTCCATCCACGGAATTCCCAAGGGATTCACCCAGGAACTGCTGGAGCCGGATTTCGACCACTTCGAGCCGATTTCCAGCGCTGCCATGAAACGCACCCCTTGCCTGAATCAAGCCGGCATTGCGCGCCTGGTCAACGGACCGGAGGCCTTTACACCCGACGGCAACTGCATCCTGGGCCCGGCGCCCGAGCTGGAAAACTGCTTTGTCGCCGTGGGATTCAATGCCTTCGGCATCGCCGCCGGCGGAGGGGCCGGACGGATGGTCGCCGAATGGATCGTGGACGGCGAACCCAGCCTCAACATCTGGCCTCTGGATATCCGACGCTTCGGCCGGCACCATCGGAGCGTCAGGTATAACGTCGAAAGGACCCGCGAACTCTACGGCAAGCATTACACCATCTCCTGGCCTTATGAAGAACATGACTCGGCCCGGGGGGTCAAACGATCCCCCCTGTATTGGCCGCTCAAGGAAAAGGGGGCCGTTTATGGTTCGAAATTCGGATGGGAGAGGGCAAACTGGTTCGCCCCGCCCGGCGTGCTGCCCCAGGATTCCCCCACCTTCGGTATTCCCCATTGGTTTGAACACGTGGCTGCGGAGCATCGCGCGGCGCGCGAATCGGTGGTGCTTATCGACCAGTCCTCGTTCAGCAAGTTCGAGGTGGCCGGATCCGGCGCCCTGAGTTTCCTGAATCGCATCGCGGCAAATAATGTAGACAGGCCCGTAGGTTCGACTGTTTATACCCAGCTCTGCAACGAACGGGGTGGAATCGAGGCGGATATCACCCTGTCAAGGGTGGCGGAAAACCGGTTCTTCATCATCACGGGCACGGCCTTCGGCGTGCACGATTTCATGTGGCTCAAAAAACATCTGCCGAAGGACGGCTCCGTCGCGCTGCGCGATGTAACCTCCTCCTTTGCGATGATTAACGTCTGTGGGCCCCTTTCACGGAAACTCCTCATGCGCGTCTCCGACGATGACTTCAGCAACGAAGGATTCGCCTTCGGTCAGTGTCGGGAGGTTGTGGTCGACTATGCCCCGGTCCTGGCCCTGCGGGTCACCTACATCGGCGAACTGGGATACGAGCTTTATATGCCGCCGGAATATTCCGCCGGACTCTATGAGAGCCTATGGAAAAACGGTCATGATCTGGGTATCCGCAATGCCGGATACCGGGCGATCGACTCCCTCCGGCTGGAGAAAAGCTACCGCTACTGGGGCGCAGAGGTTTCGCCGGACTACAGTCCCTACGACGCCGGGATCGGTTTCGCCGTGAATCTCGACAAGGGCCCCTTCATTGGGCGTGAGGCACTCCTGAAGATCAGGAAGGAGGGATCACCCTGGAAGCTCTGCACCTTCACCCTGGATGCCGACCGTCCGATGCTCCTTCACGGAGGGGAAACCATCACCTGCAGGGGCAAGGTGGTTGGCGTAGTCTCCAGCGGCGGTTATGGCCACTTTGTGCGAAAGACCATCGCCCTGGGTTATCTGTCCGCTTCCGACGCACAGGAGACCGACGGATTTGCGATCGAGGTGTACCGGGAGGCGATTCCGGCCACACGGCTTTTGAAGGCTCCCTACGATCCGGAACGCAAGAAGATTTTCCTTTAGGTTGGGGACGACAAGATGCAAAAGGATATCCTTCGGCAATACCGGCAATTCCTGAAGGACAACATCCGCAAGGCGTTCGATTTTTCACGGACGGACCAGAGCCGCGGGATACCGCCGCCGCCGGTCGAGAAACCCTATCGCAAGGATGCCGTACGGCTGAACCTTCCCCCCTTCGGGGAAATCGGGAAAATGGATCTTCCCTCCGCAATCGGCAGGCGGGAGAGCCGCCGCTCCTACGGCTCCGAGCCGCTTTCACTCGAGGAATTGTCATTTCTCCTGTGGGCCACGCAGGGAATAAGGCAAAAACTCGACCCGGGTCACGCGTTGCGGACGGTTCCCTCGGCCGGCTGCCGCCATGCACTGGAAACCTATCTCTGCATCCTGAAGGTGCGGGGACTCGACGCGGGCATCTACCGTTACCTTCCATTGGAACATCAACTGCTGTTTGAATCCGACGAAGAAGATCTCCATCGGAGGATCGTCCGGGCCGTTCTCGGCCAGCCCTATCCCGCGGAGGCAGCCGTTACCTTCATCTGGACGGCCGTTCCCTACCGTATGGAATGGCGCTACGGCCCGGCCGCGCACAAGGTGATCGCTCTGGATGCAGGACACGTCTGCCAGAATCTCTATCTGGCCTGTGAAGCAATCGGCGCAGGAACCTGCGCGATGGCCGCCTATGACCAGGAGGTGATCGACCGGCTGATCCGGATCGACGGGGAGGAGGAGTTCACGATTTACCTGGCTTCCGTCGGGAAAAACCCCGACAAATAACCTTAATCATCCATCCCTGCTGCGATGCCTGTAAGCGCGTCTGCGGGGGAAAAGCCTGCGAGGCCTGATTGTTGAACAACGCGCATTGCGGCAAAATCCGACCCCTGACAATCGCCGCCCTGATATGGCTTTGTACACTGCCGGTTTCCCTCCAGGCTGACGATGCCCGCATCGAAGAGATCATCGACAGCCCCACGGTGAGCTATCAGAAGGCGTTCGTCGTCGATACGACTCCGAAGATGTGGAACAGGGTCCTGGACCATCTCTACCTCATAGGGCGGCTCTGGGAAATATACCGCTTCCAACCCGCCTATCAGGTGACCCGGACGGGTTCAGGTATCCATGTCGTCGATCCGTCGGGCATCATCGGCGACGTCCGGCAGGTGGGGCGATCGGAATTTTCCCGGTTTTTTAAAGGACGGGCAGAGTTCAACCACTGGGCGGTGCCTTCCTTTTTTACCGCCGATTATGTAATTATATTCGAGTACGCGGCGGAGCGAAACAGGCTCCGTGGAGAGGTGAAAATATTCATGTTGGGAAACAACTGGCTCTCAAGAATCGCCATGAAACTCTTTCCCGGCACCCTCATCCGTCACATCGACAATCGTTTCATACACAATCTGGAGGATCTGAAGAAAATCATCCGGGATATCGACGACGAACCCGACAAGGTGAGAGACGGCCTGACCGGTCCGCTGCGGGATGATTTCAACAGAGTATTTCCCCCAACCGAAATCAAACAGGCGGAGGAATGATCCAAGGGGGCCGTCAGCCACGGTTATCTGCTCCGCAGGTATGAAAGAATTTACGCTGCAAGAGATTTGGATTCCATTGGTCCCGATGAAATTTACATCTTTCTGGAATCGCAAACACAAGATCTTGCCAAATCCACCCGACGGCTCCGGTATGCTCAGCTAAAGGCTTTCTACAATTTCATCAT
>JAFGRP010000168.1 GCA_016935075.1 Deltaproteobacteria bacterium
CCCTCCAGAACTTCACGGTAACCGTGGCCCTGGTGAGCCGCGACCGCCACGTCCTGCGCACCCTGGTGAACCGGGTCTTTGCCATCGACCGCGGCCAAATGCAGGTCTACGAGGGTTCCTACGACGACTGCCGGGAGAAGACCGGCCGGGAGCAGTGGGCGGCCTAGGGCGTCATACTCGCCGCTCTCGATTCTCGGGATCGCCTGTTGGCCGGCGCCCATCTGTGGCCCCTCACGGCGGATATGCCGCCGGGCCGGCTGGAGATCTCCGGCATCTTTCCGTTCCTGTTTTGAAATTCTGGAAAATATTTGATAAGATCTTGCCATCTTGTGGCGGGAAAATGGCGAGAGGCGTCTTGTGTGTCAGGAAAATCGACCGCAGGGTGTTGGGTGGCTTGGGTTCGGAGCCGATGAGATAAACCTGAGAGGTCGTAAGGAATAAAGACCTGCACAAACCGGAAGGAGAGATGATGGAAGACTCGACTGTCGTGACTGCGGAAGATTGCCGGAAGTGCCTGACTTATCCATCCAAGACCATTGAAACCGCTGTCGGGCCGATCGAATACGCGGATCGGGGGGAGGGGCCGGTGCTCCTTTCCGTCCATGGCGGACCGGGGGGATACGATCAAGGGCTGGGGATAGGGGAGGTTTTTCGCAAACAGGGGTTTCGCATCGTTGCCGTATCGCGACCCGGATACCTGGGCACGCCGCTTGAAGTCGGAAAGTCGGTGGAAGCCCAGGCGGATGCCTTGGCTGAGTTTATGGATGCCATGGGCCTTGCGAAGGCGGCGGTGGTGGGCTGCTCTGCCGGCGGTCCACCGTCCTACCAACTCGCCCAACGGCATCCGGACAAGGTTTCCGCCCTGATCGAGATCGACTCGGTCAGCCTCAAGTACGTCAAGCAACAGGAATTAAGTAAATTCGAGGAAAAGCTCTATCTCAGCAAACCCGGGTTGTGGCTCATCGACTATTTCATGAGACATTTTCCGGCCGCAGCGGTAGAAAACTTCCTGAAAACGGAAAGCACGCTGAAAAAACATGAATTGGGCCAGCGCGTCAAGGAGATCGTGGGGGACGAGAACAAGCTGGCGTTTATTGACTTTCTCTTCAAGACCATGAGCCAGAGTTATGACCGGCGCAAGGCCGGTGTCGATAACGACCTCGACATCCTGTTTCATATCGGCCGGCTGCCGCTTTCCAACATCACCTGTCCCTGCCTCATCATGCACGGGGATGCGGACAGCGACGTCCCTATCGCTCATGGCGAATATGCCCACCAGGCCATTCCGGGTTCCGACTTCTATACCATCAAGGGCGGGTCGCACATCGGCTTCTGGGTGGCTCATGGGGCTCATGAGGCCCAAGCGCATGCCGTCCAATGGCTCAAGGGCAAGATGAGGGAGCAGTAACCATGGAGGCGCAAGGCGGCGGTACGGAGGCTCCCCGCTCAAAGGGCAAGGAGATCCCCGGGATCATCCGCAAGATGACCAATCTGGAACGGGCTTTTTATAGGGTGCCGGGATTGAAGGTCCCGCTGGTCGCCAGAATAGAGGGGGATGTTTCGGTCGAGCGCCTCCGGCAGAGTCTGGAAAGGGTGCGGAAAAAACACCCGCTGGTCGGCGCTAAGGTGGTCTTCGACGATCGGCACCAGGCCTGGTTCTCGAACCATTCGATCCCGGAGCCCCGGGTGACCGTCGTTGACAGGCAGTCGGAGTCCCACTGGTTTGAGGTCTTTCAAGACCTTCAGAAAAAGCCCTACGCACCCCAAGTGCGTCCCATGATCGATTATGCGCTGGTCCGTTCCGATACCCTATCCGACCTGATCCTGCTGGCGAGCCACTCCATATGCGACGGCAGCGCCATGGTCATTCTGCTTCGCGACATCATGGAAAGCTATGCCCATCCTGACATGCAGATTGAGGAGGTGTTCCCGCTGCAGATGTCCGACTACCTGCCGAAACATCGGTGGTCCGTTAAGGCCTGGCTTACAAAGCTCTATGCCGCCGGCGCCAATCGCCGTTGGCGGAAGAATCCCCACTATTTTTCCCAGCAAGATTATGAGGTTGTGAACGATGCCTTTTGGGCCAACCGGGAATACGGGTCTGTCTTTTTCGAATTGGCGCCCGAAGACACCCGACGGCTTCAGGAGACCTGCCACCGGGAACGGGTGAGTATCGGTTCCGCCATTGCCATGGCCTTTATTGCCGCCCATGAGCAGTTGGAGGGCGCTTTTGTGAAAAACGAAAGGCTCGTCTCCATTCCCTTCGACCTGCGCCGCCATGCCACCAAACCGGTGGGGAACCTCTTCTCGCTCTGCGTCGGCACCCTCATGTTGCCCTTTGCCTATGAAGAAAAGCGCGGTTTTTGGGAAAATGTCCGTCTGTTGAATGCCGGGGTGAAGAAACGGACGGGAAATCTGAACTCGGCGTATCTGGAACTGGAATACTTCGATCCTGCGTTCCTGGACGCCTTCTGTGTTTTTGCCGCGCCTGTATTGCATAACTCCCGCGTCAGAGAAGCGAGCGGGAATTTGGCCGCTTTTGCGCTGGACGGGGACAACCCGGCCTTCAAAGTGGTGAGGGCCTACGAAAAGAAGGTGCCCGGAACGCTGGCAAGCAATGTGGGCATTGCGGAGATCCCCGAGCAGTTCGGCGATCTGAAGCTGCTCCGACTCGCCATCCCGTCAATCATTCATGAGCATGTGAAGCTCCTGCTTCTGGGCATTACCCTTGCCGGCCGGGTGGTCTATACGATGGGGTATCTGGAAGAGGCGGGAAATCCCCAAAAACCGCAGACAACCCGCTTTGTCCACATCCGTAACCGGGCATTGGAACTGCTCGGCTTCCCTGAGAAGATAAGCGACAAAGCGATGTAAGGGTATTCCGCAGGGGTGCCCCGCAAAAGGTTTGCCAGGTACTCATTCCGCGGGGCCCTGGGCGGCCGAACATGCCGCGCAGCGATAGGGACGCCCCGGTATCTCCCTTGGGTCTCGCCGGACCCATCCCCCTTTCGGGGGCCGAAGGGCATTTGCCCTTGCCATTCCCGCCGGAAGTGATTAAACATAGGCCAAAGCAGTGTTTTCCGAACGGTCCTTACGCGGCATCCTTTTCCACAGGCCCCTGCAGGACGGATCCGTCAAGCCTTGGTCATGGCTGTGAAACGCTCTATGAGGTTGAGGCAAGGCGGCTGGGGGATCGACATGCCGATCGAGAAAACGAACCATTCACCAGGGAGGAGGCCCATGTCTCAGGACGCTAAGGATGCCACGGTCTATCGCAAGCTTCAGCAGAAGCTGGATCGATTGCCCGTGGCCTTCCCGGCCACCGAATCGGGCGTGGAGATCCGGATCCTGAAGCACCTCTTCATGCCCGAACAGGCGCGGATCGCCCTGTCGATGAGCTTCATTCCCGAGCCCGCGACCGTCATCCACAAACGCCTGAAGCAACGCTACCCCGTCCTCGCCGATCTGGAAGGGATCCTGGAGCAGATGGCGGCCCGGGGCAGCATCGCCCGCAGCGTCACCCGAAACGGGGTGAAGATCTACAGCATCACGATGCTCGCCATCGGCATGTTCGAATTCCAGGTGGAACACCTCACGAAGGC
>JAFGRP010000169.1 GCA_016935075.1 Deltaproteobacteria bacterium
AAACGGTCGAAGTACCAGGAGGACTCGACGAAGGTGTCCATTGTGTCTGTCTCCCGCCGGGCGGGTTTCCCGCAGCGGGGGCAGGTCGTTTCAACGAAGGGTTTGTGCTTTGCAAGCGGGGAGCCGCCCTCGCCGGTGAACGCCACGTCCCGGGGAAGGATCACGGGGAGGTCTTTTTCCGGCACGGGAACGGTGCCGCACGCCTCGCAGAAGACCATCGGGATCGGGGCGCCCCAGTAGCGCTGGCGGGAGATCCCCCAGTCGCGCAGGCGGTACTGGATGGTTTTTTTCCCCCGGTCGAGCTTTTCGAGGTGATCCGCGATGGCGTCGAGGGCCTTGAGATTCTCCATGCCGTCGAAAGGACCGGAATTGACCAGGATCCCCTCGCCCGTATAGGCCTCGGCCATGGTCTGGGCATTGAGGGGCGGGCCGGGGGGTTGGATAACGACGATCAGCGGCAGGTTGTACTTCTTTGCGAATTCGAAATCCCGCTGGTCGTGGGTGGGCACCGCCATGACGCAGCCCGTGCCGTAATCGGCCAGCACGAAATTCGCCGCATAGATCGGCATTTTTTCCCCCGTGACGGGATTCAGACAGTACGTATCGAGAAAAACGCCCTCCTTCTCATAATATTCGGAGGTCCGCATCTTCTTGTCCTGTTTGCGGATCTTCTCCACGAACTCCCGGACGGCCGCTTCGCACGACTTCCCCCGGGAGAGTTCCATGACGAGGGGGTGTTCGGCGGCGATCAGCATAAAGGTGGCGCCGAAAATCGTATCCTGGCGCGTGGTGAAGACCTGGATCGATCCCTTGCCGTCGGCCATCGGAAAGCTGGCCTCGCAGCCGTAGCTCTTGCCGATCCAGTTCTTCTGCATCGTGAGGACCCGCTCGGGCCACCCGGGAAGGCGGTCGCAGTACTCCAGAAGCTCCCCGATGTAGGCGGTGATCTTGAAGAACCACTGACTGAGGTACTTTTCGCCGACCTCCGAACCGCAGCGCCAGCAGAGGCCGGCTTCCACCTGCTCGTTGGCCAGGACCGTCTCGCACTTCGGACACCAGTTCACCGTCGAGCTTTTCTTGTAGGCGAGTCCCTTTTCGTACATCCAGAGGAAAAAGAGCTGCTCCCAGCGGTAGTAGTCGGGTTCGCAGGTGGCCAGCTCCCGGTCCCAGTCGTAGCTGAAGCCCATCCGCTTGAGCTGGCGCTTCATGTTGTCGATGTTTTCATGGGTCCAGACAGAGGGGTGGATGCCCCGCTCGATGGCGGCGTTTTCCGCCGGCATGCCGAAGGCGTCCCAACCCATCGGGTGGAGAACATTGAAGCCGCGCATCCGTTTGTAGCGGGCAACGACGTCGCCGATCGTGTAGTTCCGGACATGACCGATGTGGATCCTGCCGGAGGGGTAGGGGAACATTTCGAGAAGGTAATATTTCTTCCGGGCAGGATTTTCCGTGACCTTGAAGACCTGATTCTCTTCCCAGTTTTTTTGCCACTTCTCTTCGATTTCCGCAGGGTTGTATCTTCTTTCCATCCATCGCTCCGCTAAAATAAAATGACGCATCGGGAACAAGGCTTCGGAAGAAAGGCGTTGTTTCTCCCCGCTCTTTTCACCTCACGCCCCTTTGCGGTAAACTGTCGGAATATCGGCGCCCTTCGTAGCACATCAAGCCGGGCCTTTCAATGCAATTTTTTCGGCGTCCGTTGTTGACCGTCCCGTAAAAAATCGAGAATCCACCACGAACGCCATTCCGGCGAAAGCCGGTATAAGGAAATATCAGATGGTTACAAAAGCACGGGACCCCGGCTTTCGCCGGGGTGGCAACTTGTTACGAGTTCGTCATTCTTGCCTCTCTGTTTCTGGAAGGGTGAGTGGCCGTCTTGACAAGATCTTTTTTGTGATTATATTACAGGAAAACTCGTAATGATAACGATATCGTTATGTTAGTAAACCATAAACTTCCAAAGGGAAAGGAGGAAAAAGTGATGATTAAAAACCTGTTGCCAGCCGTAAGGCGGAGAAGCGACCTGCCATTGTGGGAAACCGAAGAACATCCCTTCTTCTCCCTGCAGAGGGAGATGAACCGGATGTTCGACGACATTTTCCGGGGCTTTGACGTGACGTCCCCCGCCGGAAGGAGCTTCGGCACCTTTTCACCCTCCGTGGATGTCCGGGAGGATGATAAAGAGGTCACCGTAAAGGCCGAATTGCCGGGAATGGAAGAGAAGGACATCGATGTGAGTCTGACCGGCGATGGCCTCACAATCAAGGGAGAAAAAAAGGACGAGAAGGAAGAGAAGGGGAAAGGCTATTGGCATCGGGAGACGAGTTACGGCGACTTCCAGCGCTTCATTCCGCTTCCCGAAGGCCTCAACACGGAGAAGGTCGATGCCCGCTTCAGGAACGGCGTCCTCACGGTCACCCTTCCCCGGCTGAAAGAGGCCAAGGCGAAGGGGAAAAAGGTTGCCATCAAGGCGGAGTAACCTTTGGAACAACATCGGCCCATTGAAAGGGTTTCCCCCGACCGCCGGGTCGGGGGAAACCCTCGTTTAAATAAGGAAACGGAAAATCTCCGGACCGCCAAGAGCCGATGAATCAAATCTCGGGCGAAGGCACCTGCAAGCCTGTTCGTCATCATGATCGAAGGAGGTTTTGGACATGAAGGTGGTACCGTTGCACGATCGGATCGTTGTGTCGCGCATTGAGTCGGAAGAGAAGACCAAAGGAGGGATCATCATCCCGGACACGGCCAAGGAGAAGCCCCAGGAAGGGAAGATTATCGCCGTCGGTCCCGGGAAGCGGGACAAGGATGGCAAACGGATTCCCCCGGACGTCAAGGCGGGAGACCGGATTTTGTTTGTCAAGTGGGCCGGTACGGAATTCAAGCTTGACGGTCAGGAACAGATGATCATGAAAGAGGACGATATCCTCGGCGTTATCGAATCATAGCAAGGAGGTTACGCACATGCCTGCAAAGGAAATCAAATACAACATGGAGGCCCGGGAGCGGATCATGAAGGGCGTCGATACGCTCGCCAACGCGGTCAAGGTTACGCTCGGACCCAAGGGGCGCAACGTCGTCATCGCCAAATCCTGGGGTTCGCCCCAAATCACCAAGGACGGCGTCACCGTCGCAAAGGAGATCGAACTGGAGGACAGGTTCGAGAACATGGGGGCGCAGATGGTCAAGGAGGTAGCCTCCAGAACGTCGGACAAGGCCGGCGATGGCACCACGACCGCCACCGTGCTTGCCCAGGCTATTTACCGGGAGGGATCGAAACTCGTCGTCTCCGGCATGAACCCGATGGCCCTGAAGAACGGGATCGACAAGGGGGTCGCTCTGGTCGTTGACGAACTGAAGAAGATGTCCAAAAAGGTTGGAGACAAGAGGGAAATCGCCCAGATCGGCACCATCTCGGCGAACAACGACAAAACCATCGGCGAGATGATCTCCGAGGCGATGGAGAAGGTCGGCAAGGATGGGGTGATTACGGTCGAGGAGGCCAAGGGGATGGAGACCGCCCTGGAGATCGTCGAGGGGATGCAGTTCGACCGGGGCTATATTTCCCCCTACTTCGTCACCGACCCCGACAAGATGGAAGTGAACCTCGAAGATCCCTATATCCTGCTCCATGAAAAGAAGATCAGCGCCATGAAGGACATGGTGCCCCTCCTCGAGCAAATCGCTAAAATGGGCAAACCGCTTCTGATCATCGCGGAGGATATCGAAGGCGAAGCCCTGGCCACGCTCGTCGTCAACAAGATCCGCGGAACGTTTAAATGCGCGGCTGTAAAGGCTCCCGGCTTCGGCGATCGGCGTAAGGCGATGCTCCAGGATATCGCCGTCCTCACCGGAGGCAAGATGGTGTCCGACGATCTGGGGATCAAACTGGAGAATGTCAAACTCAGTGATCTGGGAACCTGCAAGCGGGTTGCGATCGACAAGGACAACACCACGGTTGTGGACGGCGCCGGCAGCCGCACCGACATCGAAGGCCGCGTGAAGCAGATCCGGACGGAGATCGAGGAGACAAAATCGGACTACGATCGGGAGAAGCTTCAGGAGCGCCTGGCCAAGATCGTCGGCGGCGTGGCGGTCATCAAGGTCGGCGCGGCCACGGAGATCGAGATGAAAGAGAAGAAGGCGCGGGTCGAGGATGCCTTGCATGCGACGCGGGCCGCCGTGGAAGAGGGGATCGTCCCGGGCGGCGGCGTGGCGTTCATCCGTTCCATCGGCGCAATGGCCGATGCGAAGTTGCCGGACGAAGAGCAACAGGGGCTCAACATCGTCCGGCGTGCCCTGGAGGAGCCGCTCCGCCAGATTGCCGCGAACACGGGATTTGAAGGCTCCGTTGTGGTTGAAAAAGTGAAGGAGGGAAAGGGCGCTTACGGATTCGATGCCGAAACCACCCAGTATGGCGATATGATGAAAGCGGGAATCATCGATCCGACAAAAGTGGCACGCTTTGCCCTCCAGAACGCCGCCTCGGTCGCCTCGCTGATGCTGACCACCGAGGCGATGGTGGCGGAAAAACCCAAGAAGAAGGAACCCGCGGCGCCCGCGATGCCCTCCGACATGGGGGATTATGATTAAAACGATTCTGAAACCGCCTTTCCCGCATCCGGTCCGAAACCGGGTGCGGGAAACCGGGTGGTCCGACAGTTTTTACCCGTTCCGATAAAATCAAGCGTGTTATGACATCTTTCCCGGGGACAGGCCTCTTCCGAATCCGCCGTCAATTTTTCCAGAACTCGGGGATCAGCAACACCAAAACGGTATAGATTTCCAGACGGCCGATCAGCATGCAGCAGGAGAGGATCCATTTGCCCAGCGCCGGCACCTCGCTGTAAGTCGACGCGGGATGGACGAGGCCCAGGCCCGGTCCGATGTTGCCGATTGTAGCGGCAACCGAAGCGAAGGAGGTCATCATGTCGAGCCCCAGGGCAGACATCAGGATCGTGGCCAGGATCGCCAGACCGATGTAGAGGGCGAAGAATCCCCAGATGCTTTTCATGACATCCTGGGGAACGGTCTCCTGTCCCAGCTTGACCTGGGTGACGGCATGGGGATGGATGAGGTGATAGAGTTCCCGGTAGCTGTCTTTGAGAATGAGTAGCAGACGGACGCACTTGATCCCGCCGCCTGTGGAACCGGCCGAACAGCCAATGAACATGAGGATTACGAGAATAATCTGCGAGAAGGCCGGCCAGCGGGCAAAATTGTCTGTGACGAATCCGGTTGTCGTGATAATGGAAGAGGTCTGAAAGAGGGCATAGCGAAAGGCCTTGCCGATCTCCGCAAAGACGTTCAGCCGAAGGTCCACCGTAATCAGGGCTGTGGCCACCAGGACTGTCCCGAGAAAAAATCGCAACTCGCTATTGCGGAAGAAGGAATGGAAATTTCCGGTGAGTACCTGATAGTGAAGGGTGAAATTGATCCCGGCCAGCAGCATAAAGACAATAAAAACAGTGTCGATGTAGGGGCTGTTGAACCAGGCGATGCTTGAGTCCTTTGTCGAGAATCCCCCGGTCGCCATTGCGCAGAAGATGTGGTTCACGGCATCGAAGGCGCTCATCCCTCCGAAGAGGAGAAGGATGAAGCCGGCGATTGTGATGATGATGTAGACGATCCAGAGCGATCGGGCTGTCTCCGCGATGCGCGGCAACAGCTTGTCCTTCACCGGCCCGGGAAGTTCCGCCCGAAAGAGTTGTCTTCCCCCGATGCCGAGGAAGGGGAGGATGGCGACCGACAGGACGATGATTCCCATTCCGCCCAGCCACTGGGTCATGGACCGCCAGAGGAGGATCCCGTGGGGCAGCGCCTCGATCTTGTTGATGACCGTCGCCCCGGTGGTGGTGAACCCGGACATTGTTTCAAAATAGGCGTCGGTCAGGGCGGGAAGGGCGCCGTGGATCATGTAGGGAAGCCCCCCGAAGAAGGAGGCGAAAATCCAGCCCGCGGAGACAATCAGAAAACCCTCCCGGTGGGTGAGGACAACCCCCCCTTCCGGCGGTCTGCATGCAAAGTACAGGGCACCGCCGGTTCCCGACGTGATCCCGACGGACAGGATAAAGCTCCAAACGTCGGCCTCACCGTAGAAAAGGGCGCAGGCCAGCGGGACCAGCATGGTCAGACCGAGGATGAACAGAAAAGCGCCCAGGGTATAGAGAACGGGTTTGGCTTTCATTCGAAGTATTCCAGTTTCACGGTCAAGAGCTTTTCGATCTCCCCGATGGCTGAATGGGGGCTGAAGATGATGACGTGATCGCCCGGTCTGATCACCGAATTGCCGTCGGGAATGATGATCTCTTCCCCGCGGCTGATCGCCCCGACAATGGTTCCCCGGGGGAAATGAATCTCCTTGAAGGGCCGGTTGGTGATCTCCGAGGTCTCCAGCGCGATAAATTCAAAGGCCTCCGCCTTCTCATCGCGGAGCGGCGTGACCGAGATGACCTTTCCCTTGCGGATATAATGGAGGATCTTCCGGATGGCGGAGTGGCGTGGATTGATCACGCCGTCGATGCCGACCCGTGATACGAGCGGGATGTAATCGATCCGGTTGATCAACGAGATGACTTTCCGGGCGCCCAGTTGCTTGGCGAGGAGCGCACCCAGGATGTTCGCCTCCTCATCGTTGGTCACGGCAATGAAAAAATCGGTCTCCTCGATGTTCTCTTCCCGGAGGAGTTCCTGGCTGGTTCCGTCGCCGTGAAGCACAACCGCTTTCTGCAGCAGCGAGGCCAGGATTTCGCACCTTCCCTGTTTCTTCTCGACGATCTTTACGGCGATGTTTCTTTCTTCAATAGCCTCAGCGAGCATCAGACCGGTATTCCCGCCGCCGATGATGATGACCCGCCGGGGCGGTTCCGTTTTCTTGCCGAAAAAGCGCAGCAACTCCCGGACATGGGCGGCGTCGGTGACGGCGAAAAGATAGTCCCCGTCCTCGATGATCGAGGCGCCGGACGGAACGGTCAGCTTGTCGCCGCGGACGATGGCGGTGATCAGCACCTTCAAATCGGGTTCCATCGCCCGAAGATCGGAGAGCCTTTTCCCGATCACGGCGGCGCCCGGATCGATCTGGAAACCCAAAAGCCGGATGCGTCCTCCCGCAAAGCTGAAAACCTCCGCCGCCCCCGGGGATTCCAGAAGATCCGTCACGTTGTTGACCGCTTCCCGTTCCGGATTGATACAGAGATCGATGTTCAGCCGGTCCGTTCCGAACAGGGAGCAGTCCCCGCTGTTGAGTTCCACGTTACGGATGCGGGCGATCCGGATCGGGATTTGGCACTGCGTCGAGGCCAGGAGGCAGGCGATCATGTTTGTTTCGTCGCTGTCCGTAACCGCAATGACCATTTCGGCCTGGGCCATGCCCGCCTTTTTCAGGACCTCGGGACTGCTGCCGCTGCCCAGAACGGTCTGCACATCGAGCGCCTCCGAGATCTCATGAAGGCGCTCTTCGTTCCGGTCGATGACGACCGTGTCGACTCCTTCGCGTGAGAGGCTGTCGGCGATGTGATATCCGACCTCTCCGGCCCCGATGATGATCACTTTCATGTCAACGAATCCCCCTTCTCATTGCAATCATCCCTTACGGACGGCGCTTTGGCCGTCGCCTGTGACTTCCATGGGCAGAATCTCGCATCCCGCAGACCCGACGCGTCGTTGAAAGAGGTCCAGTCCCGAACGGATTTCATCCACCTGATCCGCCTTTGCCGGAATCTCCAGAAGGATAGAGGGAAGTTCCCCCGGTTTGCATGAAAAACCGTCGAAAAGACCTGTGATCAAGGCTTCAGCCATCCCTGAGAGTTTCAGTCCCCGGTTGGCGGCCGGTATGGGAAGGGCCAGGTCGTCTGCCAGGATTCCGCTCACGGTCATCGCCATTTCATAACCGGCGTTGTAGAGCCTGTCGTAGGTCAGTTCGCAGAGCGACCCGAGACCGAAGAGGAGGATGCGGGAGATTCGAATGCGTTTCGGGAAGGCATAGAGCAGCTTCTCCATAAAAACGCCGGAAAGCCTGCCCCGGGCAATCTCGGTGGAGATCATCCCGTTGAGACGCCAGTCCACCAGACCGCAGTATCCCCTGGGAGGTCTTTCGTCGGAAAAGAAACCCAGGATCAGCATGTCACGGTTCAGGGTGTCCGGTGAGGCTGTGGATATCTTGATCTTCATCCTTCCTGCGCAGCTTTCCGTAGAGGGCATCCAGAATGCCATTGATGAACGCCCCCGAATTTTCGGAGCCGTACACCTTTCCGAGGTCGATCGCCTCGTTCAGCGTGACCTTCGGGGGAATGTCTTGACAGAACAGGAGCTCGTAAACGGCCATTCGCAGGATACTTTTATCCACGCGGGACATCCTTGCGATGGTCCAGTTTTCGGAACTACCGCTGATCAGGCTGTCGATCTGTTTCCGGTGGTTCCAGGTCCCCTCAATCAGAAAAAATGAAAATTTTCGGGCTTCTTCCGGTGCGTCGAAATTGGTCCAGAAGAGATCGATGGCCTCCTGCAGGCCGGTTTCCTGGATGTCGAGCGCATAAAGAACCTGAAGGGCAACCTCTCTTGCCTTCCGTCTCTGGTGCATGCATCCCTCATATTTCGGCCGGGCCATCCGTGCAATCCGATTACGCCTATCCCTGGGGGCGCGGCTTTCAGAATATTCCGGGAGGGCGTCTATATTACAGTTTTTTAAAAAGATCAACCATCTCGATGGCGGACATCGCGGCATCCCAACCTTTGTTCCCGGCCTTGGCGCCTGCCCTTTCGATCGCCTGTTCGATGGTATCCGTCGTCAGGACGCCGAATGCCATCGGCACCTCCGTTTCCAGCCCCACCATGGCGATCCCCTTGGAAACCTCCGCGCTGATATATTCGAAGTGAGGCGTGGCGCCGCGGATGACCGCGCCGAGGCAGATTACGGCGTCGAAGCGGCCGCTTTTCGCCATCTTCTTGGCGGTGAGCGGCAATTCGAAAGCACCGGGAACCCGGACAATCTGGATCTCCTTCTCGTCCGCGCCGGCCCGCGTGAGGGCGTCGACGGCCCCTTCGATCAGGCGGCCGCTGATGAATTCATTGAAACGGCTGGAAACGATGCCGAACCTCATTCCCTTCGCGACGATTTTCCCCTCGATAATTTTTGGCATGGCTGTTTCTCCTCATAAAATCGATTGTTTCCTGTCTATACCTTCAGAATGTGTCCCATCTTCTGTTTCTTGGTCTGGAGGTACTGAATGTTTTTCTCGTTCGGCAGGATCTCGATCGGGACCCGTTCGCTAATGGTCAGGCCGTATCCCTCGAGGCCGACGATCTTTTTGGGGTTATTCGTCAAGAGGCGCATCTTCCGCACCCCGATATCGGCGAGGATCTGGGCGCCGATGCCGTAGTCCCGGAGGTCCTCCTTGAAACCGAGTGCGATGTTCGCCTGCACGGTATCCTGGCCGTGCTCCTGAAGTTCATACGCCTTGATCTTGTTGACCAAACCGATCCCGCGTCCCTCCTGGTGCATGTAAACGATCACCCCCTTGCCGGCGTTCGCCACCATCTTCATCGCCCGGTGGAGCTGGTCGCCGCAGTCGCAGCGTTCGGAGCCGAAGACGTCTCCTGTCAGACACTCCGAATGGACGCGGACCAGAACCTCGTCTTCCGCGGTGATGTCGCCCTTAACCAGAGCCAAGTGCTTCATATCGTCCACGTCGTTCTCATAGACGATCAGCCGGAATTCGCCTCCGTACCGGGTCGGGATCGTGGCGGTCGCCGCCCGGCGGATCAGAGATTCGTGTTGCATCCGGAAGTCAATGAGATCTTTGATGGTAACGATCTTCAGGCCGAACTCCCGGGCGAAGATCTCCAAATCGGGCATCCGGGCCATCGTCCCGTCGTCCTTCATGATCTCGCAGATAACGCCGGAGGGTTTCAGCCCGGAGAGGCGGGCGATATCGACGGAACCTTCCGTCTGGCCGGTTCTTACCAGAACCCCGCCCTTCTTGGCGCGAATAGGAAAGATGTGGCCGGGGCTGACCAGATCCTCCGGCTTGGCGTCACCGGCCACGGCGGTCAGGATCGTCGTGGCCCGATCCGCAGCCGAGATCCCCGTCGTGACCCCCTGTTTCGCCTCGATGGAGACCGTGAAGGCGGTGCCGAAGCGGGAGCGATTGTCCCGGACCATCGGTATCAGGCGGAGCTTGTCTGCATTTTCCTCGGTAAGGGTCAGGCAGATGAGCCCCCGCCCGTACCGGGCCATGAAATTGATCGCCTCCGGCGTGGCGAATTCGGCCGCCATGCAAAGATCCCCTTCGTTTTCCCGATCCTCGTCGTCCACCAGGATGATCATCTTGCCGCTCTTGATATCGACAATGGCTTCCTTGATGCTGCTGACGCCCATATTGTCTCCTCTTCCTATTTCAAGAATCCGTATCGGGCGAGCGTCTCCAGATCGACTCCTCCGCCGGACCCGCCCGCCGGCCCGGAAACGCCGCCGTCTTTCGGCGCCGAAATCAGCTTCTCCAGATATCTTGCAAGGATATCCGTTTCGATGTTGGCCGCATCCCCCGCCTTTTTGAAGCCGAGCGTCGTCCCGGCCGCCGTGTGCGGGATGATGTTAACATAAAATCGATTCTTTTCACAGCGGTTGACCGTCAGGCTGATCCCGTCCACCGCGACCGACCCCTTGGCCACCACATATCGGTCAATGTCCGGCGCGATTTCGAAGCCGAAGATGATGGATCCGGAATGGGGGGTTTTCTCCACGATTCTGCCCACGCCGTCCACGTGGCCCAGAACGATGTGTCCGCCGAGACGGTCCCCGACCTGCAGCGCCTTCTCCAGGTTGACCCGGTCGCCCGCGGTCAGGTGTTGGAGCGTCGTCCGGGAGAGGGTTTCCGCGGAGACATCCGCCGTGAAGGTCCGGGGCGTCCTGGCGGTTACGGTCAGGCAGGCGCCGCTGACGGCGATGCTGTCGCCGATCCGGACGTCTTTTAGATCAAGGGAGGTTTCAACCTCCAGCAGGGCGTCCTCCCCCCGGCGCATCAAACGCCGGACGGAACCCATCGCCGCTGTGATTCCCGTGAACATGGCCTATTCCTCCGAATCCCCCGGCGCCTCCTCCTTCTTCGGATGGAGGAGGTCCTTCAACTCGTCCAGAAAGTCGCTTACATCCCGGAATTGCCGGTAAACGGACGCAAAACGGACGTAGGCAACGCCGTCGAGGACCTGAAGTTCCCGCATCACCGTTTCCCCGATGGCGGTGGAAGGGATCTCCTTTCCCTGGAATTCCTGACAGGCCCGCTCGACATGGTCTACCAGGGTCTCGATGACGTCCGTGCTGATGGGACGCTTCTCACAGGCTTTTTTGATCCCGGAGCGGATCTTCGTCCGGTCGAAAGGTTCCCGGCGGCCGTCCTTCTTGACGACCACCGGCAGAACCTCTTCGACGAACTCATAGGTGGTGAAGCGCTTGCCGCAGCCGATACACTCCCGGCGTCGCCGTATGGCGTCGCCGTCCTTGCTGATCCGGGAGTCAATGACCTTATTTTCACCGTGGGCGCAGAAGGGACATTTCATAGCCGGATCACCTCGATTTTGGCCTCCGCCAGCATCTCTTCCGCGAGGTCGTCGCGGTAATCGCCCTTGACCACAATCCGGACGATGCCGGCGTTGATGATCATCTTGGCGCAGATGATGCAGGGGTGGTTTGTGCAGTAGAGGGTTGCCCCCTTCACACTCACCCCGTGCAGCGCTGCCTGGATGATCGCGTTCTGCTCGGCGTGGAGCCCCCGGCAGAGCTCATGGCGTTCGCCGGAGGGTATATGTTTCTGTTCGCGGAGGCAGCCGATCGAAAGACAGTGGCGCAGTCCCGTGGGGGCGCCGTTGTATCCCGTGGAGAGGATCCGGCGGTCGCGGACCAGGGCGGCGCCCACCTGCCGTCGCAGACAGGTGGACCGTTTGGCCACGAGGCTGACGATGTCCATGAAATAGTCATCCCAGGCGGGCCGTCCATCCGCCGTTTCTCTGGGCTTATCTTCCTGTTTCTTCCCTTTCATGGTTCAGGATTGCCTATGATTTTCCCGTTGATTAACGGTTCTCCCTGATCCGTTCCGGGTAAAGCGGAAATTGCACGCAGAGAGAGCGGACCTCTTCCCGAATCTCGGTCAGGCGCTTTTCGTTATGGATATCGCGGAGCACGGCGGAGAAGAAACCGGCGATCCGTTTCATCTCCGGCTCCTTCATCCCCCGCGTGGTCAGTGCGGGCGTGCCGATGCGGATTCCGCTCGTCACATGGGCCCCTCTCGTGTCGAAGGGAATCCGGTTCTTGTTGACGGTAATGCCCGTCCGGTCGAGGGTCTCCTGTGTCTCTTTTCCCGTGATGCCGAGGTCGGTCAGATCGACGAGCATCAGGTGGTTGTCCGTGCCGCCGGAGACGAGGCGGAAACCGTTTTCCATGAGTTCGTCGGCGAGGGTTTTCGCGTTTTTCACGATCTGGCGCTGATACTGTTTAAAGTCCTCGGTGAGGGCTTCTTTCATCGCCGCCGCCTTGGCGGCGATGATGTGCATGAGGGGACCGCCCTGCATCTCCGGGAAGATCTTCGTGTCCAGGACCTCGGCAAACTCTTTTTTACAGAGGATGAGCCCGCCGCGCGGACCCCGCAGGGTTTTGTGGGTGGTCATTGTGACGAACTCGCAGCAGGGGACCGGAGACGGATGGAGACCGGCGGAAACGAGGCCGCCGATGTGGGCAATGTCGGCGAGGATGAGGGCCCCGACTTGATCGGCGATGACCCTGAACTTCTCAAAATCGATCGTCCGGGGATAGGAACTGGCGCCGACGACGATGATCTTCGGGCGGTGCCGTTTCGCGAGGGTTTCGACCTCGTTGAAATCGATGGTTTCCGTCTTCCGGCCTACCCCATAGAAAACGCCGCGATATAACTTTCCCGAGAAACTGGCCGGGCTCCCGTGGGAAAGATGTCCCCCGTGGGAGAGATTCATCCCGAGGATCGTATCCCCCGGTTGAAGCACTGTGAAATAGACGGCCATATTGGCCTGAACGCCCGCATGGGCCTGGACGTTTGCGTGTTCCGCCCCGAAGAGTTGCTTGCTCCGCTCGATGGCCAAACGCTCCACGATATCGACGAACTCGCAACCCCCGTAGTACCGCCGGCCCGGATAGCCTTCGGCGTACTTGTTTGTCATGACGCTGCCCTGGGCCTCCAGGACGGCCTCGCTGACAAAATTTTCCGAAGCGATCATCTCCAATTTCCCCGCCTGTCGGCGGGTTTCCTGGCGAATCGCCTCCGCGACCTCCGGATCGGCGTTCATCAGATATGACATGAATCCTATTCCCTCCTGCTTCTATTTCGGTTTCAATTCTATTTCGCGAATCTTGTCGAGACGACGCTGATGGCGGCCCCCTTCGAAAGGGGTCGTGAGCCATATCCGGACGATCCGGAAGGCCGTTTCCGGATCTGTTTTTCTGCCCGCGAGGACCAGAATGTTGGCATTGTTGTGCATCCGGCTCAGGCGCGCCGTCTCCTCGTCGAGACAAAGGGCGGCCCGGACGCCGGGGAATCGGTTGGCGACAATGGACATCCCCACGCCGGAGCCGCAGATCAGGATCCCAAGCGGGAAAAGGCCGGTGGAGACCGCTCCGGCCGCCTTTTCTCCGAAATCGGGATAATCCACGGCCCGGTCGCTTGCCGTTCCCACATCGGTGACGGCGAACCCCATCTGCGCGAGAAAGGGTTTGAGCGCCTCTTTCAGGGTATAGCCCCCGTGGTCCGCGGCGATGATGATTTTTTCCGACATTTCTATCCCTCGAATTTCCGGAAGATCAAAACGGCGTTTACCCCGCCGAACCCGAAGGTGTTGGACATGGCCGTCCGGATCTCTTTTCTTCTTGCCTGGTGGGGAACACAGTCCAGATCGCAGGCGGGATCCGGGTGATCCAGATTGATCGTCGGGGGAAGCACCCCTTCGCCGATCGCCTTCAGGCAGAGGATCGCCTCCACCGCTCCGGCTGCGCCGAGCATGTGGCCGGTCATCGATTTGGTCGAACTGATGGCGAGCCGCCGTGCATGTTCTCCGAAGACCGTCTTGACGGCCTCCATTTCGTATGCATCGTTCAGCGGCGTGGAGGTTCCGTGGGCATTGATGTAATC
>JAFGRP010000170.1 GCA_016935075.1 Deltaproteobacteria bacterium
GGTGAAAAGGCGAGGTAAGAGCTCACCAGTTTCCCGGGTGACCGGGAAAGCTTGGTAAACCCCATCCGGAGCAAGACCAAATAGGAGAACGGGGCGGCCCGCCCCGATGTTCTCGGGTTGTGTCGCTGAAGGCGGCCGGCAACGGCCGTCTTAGAGGAATGATCATCGCCGTCTTCCGGGTGACCGGAAAGCGGAACAGAATTCGGCTTACGATCCACTCCGGCACCTCGCAATCAGAAAATCCCCTGAAAAGAATCCACCCCGGAATCGGTCTGGAGGCGAGTTTGAAATGAGGGTATTGTCCGCCGAATTTGTCCTCTCCGCAAAAGCATCCGCCCACTATCCGCCGGCGGTCCTGCCTGAGATTGCCTTTGCCGGACGGTCGAACGTGGGCAAATCGTCCCTCATCAACACCCTCCTGAACCGTAAGGGGCTGGCCCGGACCAGCAACACCCCGGGCCGGACGCAGGAGATCAATTTCTTCCGCGTCAACGACCGATTCGCCTTCATCGATCTTCCCGGTTACGGATATGCGAAGGTTCCCGAGTCAATCCGGAAACAGTGGGGACCGATGGTCGAAACCTACCTCCGGGAGCGCGGTACCCTGCATCTGGTCGTTCTGATTCTCGATGTCCGGCGGGATCCGTCGGAGGAGGACCTGCAACTCATCCATTGGCTGCGACGTTATCTGATTCCCTTTCTCGTCGTCCTGACGAAGACGGACAAGGTGTCGAAAAATGCGTTTTCCACCCGGCGGCGCCGGATTGCCGAAAGGATCGGGTTTCCCCCCGAAACGCCGCTTGTGGCCTTCTCCGCGAAGACGGGTGCGGGAAAAGAATCCCTATGGCGGGAGATCCGGAAGGCCGTGGAAGCGGACGCCGGCCCGGAATGCTGACAGCCTGTTGAAAAATTTCCATCTGCGGCGTTTCCCTTATCCTTCGCCGCTCAACGGATCTCTTGTGAAAAAGATTCTCCGGATTGCGATTCCGTTTGAATCGATTCCGGAAAGCTACCACCCCCAGGTTAGATATTTATGGATCGAATCGGCCGCTTTTCTGCCGGCGCCCATGGCGAGGATAACGGTGGCTGATCCGGTTACGATGTCGCCTCCGGCCCAAACCGCTTTTTTGCTGGTTTTTCCGGTTTCCGGGTCGGCGATAATATATCCCCGCTTGTTGAGCTGCAGCCCTTCGGTTGACTGGGTCAAAAGCGGATTGGCACCGGCGCCCACGGCAATGATCGCCTGGTCGCATTCCAGCCTGAATTCAGACCCCTTGATCGGGATCGGACGTCGACGACCGGATTCATCGGGCTCGCCCAATTCCATCTTCAGCCCTTCCATGCCGATAACCCGCCCTTTTTCATCGCCGATAAACCTTGTCGGTGCGGTCAGAAAATGAAACTCAACCCCTTCCTGTTCAGCGTGATGCACTTCGGCAGTTCTGGCGGGAACTTCCTGCCGCGAGCGACGATAGACGATCCGGGAGACATCCGCACCGAGGCGCAGGGCCGTGCGTGCGGCGTCCATGGCGACGTTTCCGGCGCCCAGGGTAATGACATTCTTGCCTCTGATGATGGGGGTATCATATTCCGGAAAGCGGTAGGCCTTCATGAGGTTGGAACGCGTCAAGTATTCATTGGCCGAAAAAATACCGATAAGATTCTCACCGGGGATGTTCAGAAAGCTTGGCAGCCCGGCGCCCACTCCCAAGAATATGGCATCATAACCTTCTGCGAACAGTTCATCCAAAGATACGATCCGTCCGACCACGGAGTTGCATTCCAGCCGAACTCCCTGGCGTTCCAGGAAGTTCACTTCCTGAAACACGATTTCCTTGGGCAGCCTGAATTCCGGAATGCCGTATACCAGCACTCCCCCGGGACGGTGAAAGGCCTCAAAAATGGTCACGGCGTGTCCTTTTAAAATCAGGTCGCCGGCAACCGTCAATCCGGAAGGTCCGGAACCGACTACCGCCACCTTTTTTCCGGTGGGCTTGACCTTGGGAGGCAGTTCGCCTTTGCCGTGCTTGCGTTCATAATCGGCGGCGAAACGCTCCAGATTGCCGATGGCCACCGGTTCGTCCTTTTTGCCCAGAATACAGACCCCCTCGCACTGGTTTTCCTGGGGACATACCCGGCCGCATACCGCCGGCAATGCATTGCGCTCCCATATCTTCCGGGTCGCCTGGGTAAATTCACCCTCGCAGATCAATTTGATAAACCCGGGAATATCAACCGATACCGGGCAGCCCTCTATACAGCTGGGTTTCTTGCACTGCAAGCACCGCTTTGCCTCCTGCATGGCTGCTTCCGGACTCAGTCCAAACGGAACCTCATCAAAATTATTTCTCCGGGCTTCCGGAGTCTGTTCGGGCATCGGCTGTCTGGGTATTTTCCCTTTTTTTTCCACTTCCTGCGCCATATATTTCCCCACACACTATTGATCTTAAACTTTATTATATTTTTTTACCCCGCCCAACCGGGCGGCTGGGAGATTCATACATTCCTTTATCCGGTGTGGACGCTTAACCTGCATTGATGTTTTTCCTGCTCCGTGAAGGCCTGAAGACGCTGCATCAGCTCATCCCATTGAACCAGATGGCCATCAAGGAAAGGCCCGTCAACACAGGCAAACTTGGTCGTATTGCCCACCGATATACGGCAGGCCCCGCACATTCCGGTGCCGTCGAGCATAATCGGGTTCAGCGCCGTAAGGGTTGGAATCCGGTACTTTTTGGTGACGTCGGAGACAAGCTTCATCATGAAGAGGCAGCCGATGATAAACGCCTGATCAATCTTTTCTCCGCGTTCCACAAGCATCGAAATCGCCTCTTGTATGCCGCCTTTGATTCCGCAAGACCCATCCTTGGTGGCAATGATAAGTTCATCGCAGTGCTTTTTAAGCTTGTCCTGCCAGTACAAAAGGTATCCACTGGACGCTTCTTCTATGCAGATAACCCTGTTTCCGGTTTCCTTCAACGCGGCTGCAATGGGCAGTATGGCCCCCACGCCGAAGCAACCGCCGCCGCATATAACGGTACCGTATTTTTTTATTTCCACCGGGTTCCCCAGCGGGCCGACAAAATTTTTCAGGCAATCCCCTTCTCGCAGAAGCGCCATTTCCCGACTGGACTTCCCGGCCTCAAGCACATTCAGCGTAACCGTTCCCTTTGGCGGATCCCAGTCACAAAGGGTATAGGGAACCCTTTCCGATTGTTCATTCACCATGGCAATTACGAACTGGCCCGGTTTGCATTTTTTGGCTATCGCCGGGGCATATACCGTAATGAGGTGCGTATTGGGAACAATCTCTTTCTTTTCAACAATTTTAAAGGGATGTTCCGTTGCTTCCTTTTTATCGTTTTCAATCCCTTGAGGCTTTCCCAAATCAGATCGATCTCCGGACTGCCACAAGGAATTCAGGGCGGAAGATATCTCCGTAAACAGGTGACCACGGTATATTTTGGGCAGTGCGGACAACGCATCAAGGGGGGAGGGATCGGGCATGGCAGGCGGTTGTTCGGCATCAATTTCCTTGCAGCGTTCATCTTGTATTTCAGATGCGGAGTTAAAATCAAATCCCGCAGCCCCCATCGTTTTGGCAATATCGCAAATGACCTTCCAGTCAGGATGGAGATTTTCGGGCGGATTGACACAGGCGGAATACGTGTGGACGTCCCCCGATGCGGCGAGGAAGGTGCCGTCCGTTTCCGCAAGTACGGCAGCGCCGAATACAACATCGGCTGATTCGGTTGCCCGAGACGGGAGGATGTCTATAATAATCTTATTCTCTATTTTTTCCAGCATTGCGGAATCAATATGGTCACCGGTTGCAATCAGCGTCTTGATCTTCCCTGTTTCAATATTTTTCACAAGGGATTCCGGCCTTATTTCAAGTTTGTCGCCTTTTATGGACGCAATCCCGAAGTTATTGGATTTCAATACTTCTTTTAAAAATTTTCTGAAAATATGGATCTCCTCCCGCGAGGCTGCGGGGTGAGCAATTAATGCAATCTGTTCGCCGGGCAGGTTTTCAAGCTTTTTTACAGCGTGCGAGACCGCCTCCTGATAAGAGGCCTTGCGCAAGCCGTCCGGTGTTCGGATTTTATGGGAGAGAAGACGATTGGGATTCTCGAAAATCTGCGGATAGACAAAACGGCCGATAGCGCACACTCTTGCCTCTTTCGAAAACGATGTTGCGGTTGCGCCGATTATCTTTTCATCCTTGATTTTCAAATTTAAAGCGCAGCCGAGGGGGCACAATATGCACCGTGTTGTCTCGATTTTATCGGGATGACCGTACCACTTGGCAAAGCGATCCGAAAGGGCGCCGGTTGGGCAGATATCAACGCATGCGCCGCAAAACAGACACCCCGATTCAATATGATCGCTGTTAAAGGCGGTTCCAATCCGGGCATCCTTTCCCCGATTTATGAATTCGATCGCAGCCTTTCCATGGATTTTTTTACAGATCCGAACGCATCTTCCGCAAAGAACACACAGGTTATAATCGCGATCCATGAACGGATCGTTCCGTTCAAGATCCATGTTCTTGTATAGGATCGGCACTTCTAAGTCATCGATTTCAAATTGATCGGCAAGCTTCCGCAGTTCACAAAATTCTTTGTTGCTGCAAAAAGCGCAGCGGGTTGCCTTCCCGGATTTTGTGGCGGCCGGACGGTATGTTTCGCAGGGCTCCCTGTGAGGACAGACCATGCAGGGGCTTGTGTGCCCGGACAGCATCAGTTTGAGGATGTTTCGTCTCAGTTCAAAGATTTCAGGCGTGTTTGTTTTAACAACCATACCGTCTGCTGCCGGCGTCGTGCATGAAGTCGGAAAACCACGGACGCCTTCAATATTGACAACACACAATCTGCAGGCACCGTCCGGCTGGAGCTCCGGGTGATAGCAAAGATGCGGGATGTCAATTCCGTTTTGGAGTGCTGATTCCAGTATGGTTGTGCCTTTATCCGCGACGATCTCAATGCCGTCAATTTTAAAAGTGACTTTATCCAACACATTTCACCTCTATCGGTAATTGTCCGGGAATGCATTCGACCGCGCCGAACTTGGGCGGGCATTTCTCATAACACATCCCGCATTTAATGCATTTGAATTGATCAATAACATGAACCCCTTTTTTCTCGCCGCTTATGGCTCCGACCGGACAAGCATGGAAGCAAAGCTGACACCCCTTACATTTATCGGGTAATATTCGGTATGCAATAAGCGCCTTACATACTTTCGCCGGACAGCGTTTGTCGATGATATGGCTTTCAAATTCTTCCTTGAAATAGCTTAACGTGCTGAGCACGGGGTTGGGAAGGGTTTGCCCAAGGGCACACAGAGAACCAAGCTGAATCGTCTTTGAAAGCTTTTCCAGGATACCCGTATGTTCTTTTGTGCCCCTTCCTTCCGAGATATCGGTCAGTATGCGCAACAGATGCTGGGAACCCATTCTGCAGGGAACGCATTTTCCGCATGATTCGTTGTGGGTGAATGTCAGGAAGTACCGGGCAATATCCACCATGCAGGAATCCTCGTCCAGGACAATCATGCCGCCTGAACCCATAATTGACCCTACTTTGGCGAGTTCTTCATAATTGACGGGAAGATCAATAAGGGATGCCGGGATGCAGCCGCCGGAAGGTCCGCCGGTCTGGACGGCTTTGAATTTTTTTCCGTTGGGAATGCCGCCGCCGATGGTGTAAATGATATTCCGCAATGGAATGCCCATCGGCACCTCAATAAGGCCGGTTCGGTTGATGTTTCCGGCGAGCGCAAAGGTTTTTGTCCCTTTGCTTTTTTCAGTGCCGAACGTTGCAAACCATTTGCCGCCTTTGTTCATAATTTCGGACACGTTGGCCAGGGTTTCCACGTTGTTGATAATGGTCGGCTTTTGATGAAGGCCCGATACGGCAGGGAAAGGAGGCCTGGATCTCGGCATACCCCTTTTGCCCTCAATGGATGCCATCAAGGCCGTTTCTTCACCGCAAACAAAAGCCCCGGCGCCTTCCTTGATCCTAACGGAAAAACTGAAATCGCTGCCCATTATATTTTGCCCGACAAATCCCAGGTTTTCCATTTGCTTAATGGCGGTCTTGAGTCTTTTGATTGCAAGCGGGTATTCGGCCCTGATATAAACATAGCCTAAGTCTGCACCAATGGCATACGCAGCGATGGCCAGCCCCTCAAGCATGGCATGAGGATCGCTTTCAAGGACGGAGCGGTCCATAAAAGCGCCCGGATCGCCCTCGTCGGCATTGCATATGACATATTTTTCCCGGCCGGGAGACTTGCGGGCAAAATCCCATTTTATTCCGGTGGGAAAACCTGCGCCCCCACGGCCGCGAAGTCCGGAACATTTGATCTCTTCAATGACTTCTTCAGGAGACATGCAAAGGGCTTTAGCCAGTCCGCTATAGCCGTCTCTGGCGATATAATGGTCTACATTGGTCGGATCGATTATACCCGCATTTCTCAGAACGATGCGGACCTGTCCTTTTATCATGGGGTGTTCTTCAAATGAGGATATTCCGTCTATTGAAGCATGACCGAAATTGGCCAGGGCTAAATCCGGTCTCGGATTTCCTTTTTTTATAAAATCCCTAATAAGTTCAGGCACCATTCCCTCGGTCACATTGTTGTACAGTACCCGCCGGCCGTCCGTAAGGCCGATTTCCACCAACGGTTCGGCATAGCACATGCCCAGACAGCCTACTTCGTATAGGTCCGCCTTGATTTTGCTTTTATTCAGTTCCTTCTCAAAGGCCGACCGCACATCCAGGGCGCCTGCAGCGCAGCCGCAGGTTACAGCGCCGATCAATATCCGCGGCCGTTTCAACCCATTGAACTCGTCCCACTGCAATTTCGCTTTCTGTCGAATTTCCTCGAATTTCATTTAAGCTCCTTTATAAGCTTCAAGGCCTTTTGAGGATTCATCCTGCCATAAACCTTGCCATCCACAACCACGACCGGCGACAGGGCGCATGAGCCAAAACAGGCAACCCGTTCCAGACTGAACTTATAATCAGGCGTCGTCTCACCCGGTTTAATACCGAGTTGTCTGCCGACCACGTCCATAATCCGCTGTCCGCCTCTCACGTGGCAGGCTGTGCCCAGGCATATCTTTAGAATATGATGACCAGGCTGCGTGAACCTGAACTGGGTATAAAAGGTGGCGACCCCGTAGACATCGTTTATGGATATGTCCAGGTAACGGGAGATAGCGTTGACCGAATCCGCTGAAATATATCCAAGTTTTTCCTGGACCTCCTGCAGGATCGGAATGAGGCTGTCCCTGTCCTGTTCGAAATTTTCTAATAAATCATGAATACTTCTCTGGCTTTTCATTATTCTTCCCCGGGGATGTCATAAGTTCTAATTTTAATTGTTATTTCTTTTTTCAGGGGGCATCTGATATCATATATCATAAGACTAAATCAACCAGTAAAAACATCCGATCCAAAGATCGGCGTCAAGTCCAGTTTTGTCTTGACAACGAAGGGATTGCCTTATATGAAGTATCGCGCCTCTGGCGCGACAGGGCGTTGCTTTCAGTCACCCCGGCGCCGCGATCGGTAACGATGGCGGCGCGTCTGGGATTGTTTTTTATCTCTCGTGGGGCGCTAAGCCATGATCGAATATATTCCCATCCTCGTCATGATGAGTTTTGCCGTTCTGATCGTGCTGTTCATTGTCGGCGCCTCCTATCTTTTCGGCCATCGGATCTCCAACAGGATCAAACTCTCCGTCTATGAGTGCGGCATGCAGACCATCGGACCCACCCGGATGAAAATCAATATCCGCTATTACATCGTCGCGATGCTTTTTCTGATTTTCGATATTGAGATCATGTTTCTCTATCCCTGGGCGGTGGTCGCGGGCAGCCTGAAACTCTTCGGTTTTCTGGTGATGCTGTTTTTTGTGATCATTTTGTTAATCGGCTATGTCTATCTGTGGAGGAAAGGGGCTCTGGAATGGCAATAGAGGTTGTGCCGGACTCGCTGCAGGACGTCATCAACTGGGCAAGAAAAAACTCCATCTGGCCCGTCACCTTCGGTCTGGCCTGTTGCGCCCTGGAGATGATGGTGGCCAGTTCCGCGACCTACGACATCGCCCGCTTCGGCGCCGAAGTCTTCAGACCCTCTCCCCGCCAGGCCGACCTGATGATCGTTGCCGGGACATTGACGAAGAAAATGGCGCCCGTGCTCAGACGCATCTACGATCAGATGCCCGAGCCGAAATGGGTGATCGCTTACGGGTCATGCGCCTGCAGCGGGGGGGTTTTCCAGTCCTACAGCGTCGTTCAGGGCGTGGATCAGATTGTTCCGGTGGACGTTTACGTTCCCGGTTGTCCGCCCCGCCCGGAAGGTCTCCTGAAAGGGTTGATCTCCCTGCAGGAAAAGATCGCCCGGGAGAAATCGTCGGAGAGAAAATTGGTCAGCTTGCCGGGGAGGAGCAATGGCTGAGTGCACGGCTTGCGAGTTGCTCAAAGAAAAATTTCCGGAGGCGGTGCGGGGGATCGAGGAATTCAGAGGCGAAGCCCATGTCACGGTGGATAAAGGGCAACTGCGGGCCGTCATGACGTTTCTGAAGGAGAGCGATCGCACATGCTACGACCTGCTCATCGATATGGCGGGCGTGGACTCCGGAAGCGAATCGCCGCGCTTCATGGTCGTTTATCTTTTGCACTCCATGAAATTCAACAACAGGCTGGAGATCAAAATCGGTGTGCCCGAAGGTGCTGCGGTGGATACGGTCAGCGACATCTGGAAGGCCGCGGACTGGATGGAGCGGGAAGTGTACGACCTGTTCGGGATAGAGTTCAGCCGTCACCCCGATTTGAGGCGTATCCTGCTTCCGGACGATTTTGTCGGCCATCCCCTGAAGAAGGATTATCCTCTCAGGGGCGTGGATTTTGAAAAGCCTTTTCCCGTCTGTCTGGAGGAGGAAAAAGGAAATCAAGCCGATGCCTGAAACGCGCCACATGACGATCAATATGGGCCCCCAGCATCCGGCGACACACGGGGTGCTCCGGCTCCTTCTGGAACTGGATGGAGAGGTCATCGTCAAGGCCGTTCCGGATATCGGTTATCTCCACCGGGGGATAGAGAAACTTGCCGAATCCATGACCTACCCCCAGGCCCTGACCCTGACGGACCGGCTTGACTACACCAGCGGTCTTTCCAATAATCTTGCCTACTGCCTGGCGGTGGAGAAACTCCTGGACATCGGTATTCCCAAAAGGGCCCGGTATCTGCGGGTATTGCTGGCCGAGCTCCAGCGGATTGCAGCCCACCTCCTGTGGATCGCCACGCACGCGCTGGACCTCGGGGCGATGACGCTGCTCTTCTACGCCTTTCGGGACAGGGAAGAGATCCTCGGAATGCTGGAACTGGTGACCGGCGCCAGACTCACCCCGAGCTTCATCCGGATCGGAGGACTGGCCGCCGATATTCCCGAATCCTTTCCGCCGCGGGTCATGGCCTTTGTCGAGACATTTCCCCAAAGGGTCGATGAATACGAAACGCTGCTGACGGAGAACATCATCTGGAAAAAAAGGACGCAGGGCATCGCTCCCCTGTCCGGTCGGGATTGCATCAACTACGGGGTGACCGGCCCGGTGCTCAGGGCGTCGGGAGTGAATTACGACGTGAGGAAGGCCTACCCCTATTCCAGCTATGAGGATTTTGATTTTGAGATTCCTCTGGGGCGGAAGGGGGATGTGTACGACCGCTACCTGGTCCGCCTCAAGGAGATGAGGCAATCCAACCGAATCGTCCGGCAGGCCATGGACAAGCTTCCCGCCGGACCCGTGATGACCGCCGATGCGCCGCGGGTGACACCGCCGGCCAAAGACGCAGTGGGCAGGGATATCGCCGCCCTGATCAGGCATTTCAAGATCATGGAAGAAGGTTTCAAGACCCCCCGCGGCGAGGTCTACGCCTCCATCGAATCCTCAAAGGGCGAACTCGGTTTTTATTTTATCAGCGATGGGACCAACAAGCCTTTCCGGATGAAGATCAGACCGCCTTCCTTCATCAATCTCGGAGCCCTGCCGAAGATGATCGAAGGACAGATGGTCGCGGACGTCGTTGCCGCCATCGGAAGCATCGACATCGTTCTGGGGGAGATAGACAGGTAAAGGGATGGGAAAAATCATTTTCAGCTCCTGGCAGGAAGAACTGGTCGACAACAGGACCGCTGCGAAGCAGGACCGCAGGCAACCGGGCAACGTCAGTCTTCCGGCGGAGTTCCGGCCCGGCGAACGGATCAAGGCCTTCATGGGCTGGGACGGCATCGTTCTGTACGATGAATCGGTGGACATCGTCGACATGTGCGCCCGATATGCGGAGGCCGTGCAGTCGGAATCCTGCGGGAAATGTTTCCCCTGCCGCGTCGGCACGCGTCTGGTGAGCGACTGGCTCAGGAAAATCGCCTCCGGGGAAGGTCGGCAGGAAGACATTATTCGTATCCGGGAACTGGCGTGCCGGATACGGGAAGGCTCCAAGTGCTCCATCGGACAGACCGGCATGAACCCCATCCTCCATGCGCTGAAACATTTCCCCCAGGCCTTTGACGATGCCGTTGCGAAAAGGAGGATATCGCCTGCAGGATGGTATCGCTATTCCGTTACCGCCCCCTGCATCAGCGTCTGCCCCAGCAGCCTCGACATTCCCCGTTATGTGGAGGAGATCGGCGAACTGCGGTTCGCAGAATCGCTGGCCACGATCCGGGAGAGCATCTGCATGGCCGGGACCCTCGGCAGGGTCTGTATCCGTCCCTGTGAATCGAACTGCCGGAGGGCGAACCTCGATGAGTCGATCTCCATCAAAAATCTGAAACGGTTCGCCGCCGACTACGAAATAGAAAAAAACAGACATCCCAAAAGAGCCGCCGCCAAAAGGACCGGAGCGAAAGTCGCCGTTATCGGCGCCGGTCCGGCGGGACTCTCCTGCGCCTACAACCTGGCCCTGAAGGGCTACCAGCCGACGATCTTCGAGAAACTCTCCGAACCGGGGGGCATGGCCGCCGTAGGGATCCCGGATTTCCGCCTGCCCCGCCGGATCCTTGGGCGTGAGGTGGACATCATCAAAGAAGCCGGCGTAGAGATCCGTTACGGCGTTGAAGTAGGCAGGGACATGACCATAACGGATCTGAGACATGACTATGCAGCCGTTTTCATCGGCGTAGGCGCCCATGACAGCATGCCCATGGGGGTGGAGGGTGAAGAGATGGGATACCGGGGGTTCATCCCCGGCGTCCGTTATCTTCTGGACATCAGCCAGGGGAAGGATCCTTACCCGGAAGGGAAAAAGGTGGTCGTGGTCGGAGGCGGCAACGTGGCGATCGACTGCGTCCGCTCCTCTTTCCGCATCGGCAAGGAGGATGTGAACCTCGTTTACCGGCGCACCATAGTGGAAATGCCGGCCGATCCCGCGGAGATCCATGACGCCGAGGAAGAGAAGGTCAAGTTCCACTACCTGTGCAATCCCACGAAAATTCTCGCCAGGGAGGGAAAGGTCGTGGGGGTGGAGTGCATTCGCATGGAACTCGGCGAACCGGACAAGAGCGGCCGCAGGAGACCCGTCCCGGTCGCCGGTTCGGAATTCGTCATCGAAACGGATATCCTGATCCCGGCCATCGGTCAGAAGGTCAATCTCTCCTTCCTTTCGGAAAAAGACGGGATCAAAATGACCCAATGGAATACCATCAGTGCCGACGAGGAAACCTTCGCCACTTCGCAGGAAGGGATATTTGCCTCCGGCGATTGCGTCACGGGTCCCGATGTGCTGGTCAGGGCCACCGGCACGGGGAAAAAGGCGGCGGAAAAGATCGACCTTTATCTGACCGGAGGCAAGGTGGAAGCCTCTATCGACGAGAAATTCAAATCCCTTTTTTCACGGCTCGGGGTTTACAATAAAAAGGAAAAGCCCGGCGCCGTCGGCGGTCGAAAAAGGACGGAAGTCTGCCTGCTCGACCCGGAAGCGAGGAAACGGTCCTTCGACGAAGTGGAGACGGGCTATAAAATCAATGAGGCTGCGGGCGAAGCGGACCGGTGTCTGCGCTGCTACAGAATCGGCATGATCGCTCTGGGTTAGCCGGGTGAATCGTTACATTTACCTTCCCTCTCCCTTTGACGGGGGAGGGTCAGGGTGGGGTTGCATGAAGGATAACGAGTGGACATGATAACACTGATTATCGACGGCAAAGAGGTGACCGTCCGACCGGGCACAACGATCCTCGCTGCGGCAAAGGAAGCGGGTATTGACATCCCCACCCTTTGTTATCATAAAAGTCTGCTGCCGATCGGTTCCTGCCGTCTGTGTCTGGTCGAGGTAGAGGGTTACAGCGAACCCGTGACCGCCTGCACGACGCCGGCGCTGGACGGGATTGTTGTGACCACCCGGTCGGATAAGCTCTTCCGGATGAGGCGTGAATTTTTGCAGCTCATCCTCGTTTCCCACCCTCTGGATTGTCCCCAGTGCGATGAAGGCGGGGAATGCCGTCTCCAGAAACTCGTCTATGAACACGGGATTGAAAAGGTCGAATACGAAGCCTTCCGTGAGGATACCAAAGGCGCTTATGCCACCCCCCTCATCCGTTACTGGGAACTGAGATGCATCCTGTGCGGGAGGTGCTACCGTGCCTGCCGCGAGATATCGGGGAGGTCCGCCATAGATATCGTGGGCAAGGGTTTTGCCGCGCGGATTGCAGCAACCAACGGCGGCGATTGCATCTCCTGCGGAGAGTGCCTGTCCCTGTGTCCGGTGGGGGCCCTTACGGAAAACCTGAGCCCCGTAAAAAGCAGGTCCTGGCTGAGCGAAACGACCGACACCATCTGTCCCCATTGCGGTTTCGGCTGCCGGTTGACGCTGAACGTCTGTGAGGGGGGCGTCATCAGCAAGGTCCTCAGCAAGAAGGATCTGCCCCCGAACCACGCTTCGCTTTGCCTCCGGGGCCGGTTCGGATATGATTTTCATAACCACCCCTCACGGCTGACCAGACCCAGGCTGGCGGCCGGTGGCGAGAGAAGGACGATGGAATGGGAAGCGGCCGTACAAACGGCGACGGACCAACTCCAACGCCTTGCCGCAGAAGGGAAGGACTTGGGTTTTCTCGTCTCCGCCCGCGTAACCAACGAGGAGCTCTATCTCCTTTCCCAAATCGCCGGGCTCTTCAAAGGGGCCAGGGTCGCTTCCCCGGCCTTTTACCATACGGGGAAGACGGCCGCTGCGTTTGAGAAAAGGGGAATCGGGTTTGACGGCGGGCAGGAGAGGCTCTCCGGCTGTGATGTGATCATCGTTGCCGGCGCGGATCTTCTGATCAACAATCATCTTTTGGCCAACAAGGTGCGGAAGACCGTTCTTGCAAACGGTGCCCGGGTGATCGTCATCGATCCCCTCCCGGCGTCCCTCGCGCGGATCGCGGACGCCCATTTGCAGCCCCTGCCGGGTCAGGACGCCCTTGTTTTCAATGCCCTCTCCAGGAGGATATTGGAAGACGGAAGGCACGTCAAAGAGGCGGAAAAGCTGGAAGGCTTTGCCGAA
>JAFGRP010000171.1 GCA_016935075.1 Deltaproteobacteria bacterium
AGGATCGTCTCCGTGTCATCCTTGACCTCGGAATTGAGACCGCCCATGACCCCGCCGATCGCGACCGGCTTGACGCCGTCGCAGATCATCAGGGTGTCGGCCCGCAGGACCCGTTCCTTTTCGTCGAGGGAGATAAAGGTCTCTCCCGCGCGGGAGCGCCGGACCACGATCCGGCCCTCTTCCAGGAAACGGAAATCGAAGGCATGCAGGGGTTGCCCCAGCTCCATCATCACGAAGTTGGTCACATCGACGATATTGTTGATTGATCGCAGGCCCGCCGCCTCCAGCCTCCGCCGCATCCAGAAGGGAGACGGACCGATTCGGACATTCTTGATGATGCGGGCCGTATATCGGGGGCAGAGATCGGGATCCTCGATGGAAACCGAGGTGATTCCTCGGATATCCTCGTTATTTTCCGCCACAACGGTAGGCGGATAGCGCAGTTCCTTTCCCGTGACGGCCGCCACTTCGCGGGCCACACCGACCATGGAGAGACAATCGGACCGGTTCGGCGTCACACCGATATCGAGAACCGTATCGCACAGATGCAGTGCGCCGGCCAGTTCCTTTCCCAGAGGCAAGTCAGACGGAAGGATCATGATCCCGGAGGCATCGGCGCCGATTCCGAGTTCTTCCTCCGAACAGAGCATCCCTTCGGAGACCTCACCCCGGAGCCGGGCGCTCCGGATTACATCGCCGCTCGGCAGGACCGCGCCGACCTGCGCCAGAGGCACGATATCGCCGACGCGGATGTTCTTTGCACCGCACACCACGGGGCGGGTCGCGTCCCCGGTGGAAACCTCGCATAGCGAGAGTTTTTCAGCCTTCGGATGGGGACGGAGGGAAACAATCCTTGCGACCCTGACCCCGCGAAACGCGGGTTCGATCCGGCGCAGGGAGTCCACTTCCAGTCCGGCCATGGTCAGCCGCTCTGCCAGTTCCTCCGGCGATACATCCACATCCACATAATCTTTGAGCCATTTCAAGCTGACTTGCATAATTTTTCAGAACTGTTCCAGAAATCTCAGATCATTTTCAAAAAAAAGGCGGATATCGGAAATCCCGAATTTAAGCATGGCGATCCGTTCCAAACCCAGTCCAAAGGCAAAACCCGTAAATTCTTCCGGATCATAACCGACATTCTTGAACACCTCGGGATCCACCATACCCGATCCCAGGATCTCCAGCCACCCGCTCTGGCCGCAAACCCGGCATCCCCGACCGTGGCATATAACGCACCGGATATCGACCTCCGCGCTCGGCTCCGTGAAGGGGAAGAAACTGGGACGGAAACGGAGTTCCGTATCCTCGCCGAAAATCTGTCGGAGAAAAACCGTCAGGACCCCCTTCAGATCGCCGAAGGTGATCCCGCGGTCCACCAGGAGACCCTCGATCTGGTGGAACATCGGGGTGTGAGAAATATCCGAATCGCGGCGATAAACGCGGCCCGGAGAGAGGATCCGCACCGGGGGTCCGGTCTTTTCCATGATCCGGACCTGAACCGGGGAGGTATGGGTTCGCAGGACGATGTTGTCTTCGACGTAGAAGGTGTCCTGCATATCCCGGGCCGGATGGTCCTTGGGGATGTTCAACGCTTCGAAATTATAATAATCCAGCTCGATTTCCGGCCCCTCCACCACCGAGAAGCCGAGACCGGCGAATATCCGGCAGATCTCTTCCCGGACCTGCGTCACCGGATGAAGGCGACCGTGTCTCACGGCCCGCCCGGGAAGCGTGACATCCACCCTCTCGCCGAGGATCGCCCTTTCCTTTCTGGAGGATGCCAGTCCTTCGAGAAACTCGCCGATTCTCGCGGAAAGGACCTCCTTGGCCTCGTTGCAGTCTTTGCCGAACTGGGGCCTGTCCCCGGGCGCCACATTCGCGATATTGCGGAGCAATCCGGTCAGCAGGCCCTTCCGACCGAGATAACGGGTACGAATGGCCTGGATCTCCTCTTCCGATCCGGCTTTCCGGAGTTCGGCCTCCGCCCGTTCCCGAAGGAGCTCAAGCTCTCCCGTCATGCCTGCCGTTCACCCTTTGCAATGGTCGCGATCTCCGAGAATCCGCGGGGATCATTAACGGCCAGGTCCGCCAGGACCCTCCGGTCGATCTCGATACCCGCTTTGTGAATCCCGTGGATCAGACGGCTGTACGATATTTCATTCATCCGTGCGGCCGCATTGATCCTTGCGATCCACAACCGGCGGAATTCCCGTTTTCTGACCCTTCTGTCCCGGTAGGCATAAACCATCGCGTGGTTCACGGCCTCCGTAGCCGTTCTGAGCAATTTGCTCCTGGACAGAAAAAATCCTTTGGCCGCCTTCAGGATCTTTCTTCTTTTCTTCTGAGCCGTCAGACTCCTCTTTACCCTCGGCATTGTTTATCTCCTCATCTCAATAATGTGAAGCGTCCGGTGCGGGGCAAAAACACGTTTCGCTCCCATGATCCACCCATCGCTCCTCACCCTTCACTCTTACAGATACGGAATCAGTTTCCGCATCGCCTTTTCATTGGTATGGTCGAGAATGGCCGATTTTCGAAGGTTTCTCTTTCGCTTCGTCGTTTTCGGCGTCAGGATATGGCTGGTATTGGCTTTGCTTCTCTTGACCTTTCCCGTTCCCGTCACGGAAAATCGCTTCGCCGCACCCCGATGTGTCTTCATCTTTGGCATCACATCACCCCTATTCTAAGATACTGAGCCCACTCCTCGGCCCAGGCATAATAACCCGTTTGAACATCCCGCCGGGAATCCGGCGCCGTTGATCCGCTCATTTCTTCGGCGAGAGGATCATAACCATGCTTCTCCCCTCTAATTTCGGCTGCTGATCGATCAAACAAGCATCGCCAAGGGTATTTTTGATATTCTCCATGATCTTTCTTCCGATGTCGGTATAGGCGATCTCGCGCCCCCGGAACATCATGGAGATTTTGACCTTGTTGTGCTGCTCCAGAAACCTGATGACATGCTTGATCTTGACCTCCAGGTCATGTGCCTCCGTCTTCGGACGGATACGGATCTCTTTGACCTGGATGACGGTCTGGCTTTTCTTGGAGACCTGAACCTTCTTGCTCTGCTGGTATCTGAACTTGCCGTAATCCATGATTCGGCAAACCGGCGGCGTGGCAGTGGGAGATACCTCAACCAGATCCAAACCTGCCTTGGCCGCCTCCGTCAGGGCGTCCGTCAGGGAAATGACCCCCAACTGCTTTCCCTCCACATCGATCACACGAACCGACACGGCCCTGATCTCCCGGTTGATCTTCAAATCCTTAGCGATGGGTCACCTCCAGAAATAAATTATCGAAACTGTTCACATTGTTCACGAACGAGGCCGATAAACGCCTTGACATCGATGGAACCGAGGTTCTTTCCATCCCGCTGCCGTGGAGAAACCTGGCCGGAGGCCGCTTCCCGATCGCCGATCACGAGCATAAAAGGCGTCTTCTGCATCTGCGCCTCGCGGATCTTGTAGCCCAATTTCTCGTTCCGGAAATCACCCTCCACACGGATACCCGCATCGAGAAGGAGCTTCCGGACCTCCTCGCCCCAGGGGATATGCTTTTCCGTCACGGTGACCAGAACGGCCTGGACGGGTGAAAGCCAGAGCGGAAACGCCCCGGCATAGTGTTCGATCAAAACGCCCGTAAACCGTTCGATGGCGCCCAGAATCACCCGATGGAGCATGACCGGGCGGTGTCTCTCGCCATCCTCGCCGATGTAATGCAGGTCGAACCGCTCCGGCAGCGTAAAATCACACTGGATGGTCGCGCACTGCCACTTGCGCTTGAGGGCGTCCTTGATCTTGAAATCAATCTTCGGTCCGTAGAAGGCGCCGTCCCCTTCGTTGACCTCGTAGGCCATGCCGTTATCCCTCAGGGCGCCTTCCAGGGCTCTGGTCGCCAGATCCCAGTCCTGAGCGGAGCCGATGGAATTTTCCGGCCGCGTGCTGAGTTCCACTTCATATTCGAAGCCGAAGATCCCCATCGCATACCCGACGAAGTCGGCGATCGCCCGGATCTCGCTGTTGAGCTGCTCCGGCGTGCAGAGGATGTGGGCGTCATCCTGCGTGAACTGGCGCACCCGCATCAGACCGTGAAGCACTCCGGCCTTTTCATGTCGGTGAACCGTCCCCAGTTCGAAATAGCGCAACGGCAGGTCTCTGTAGGAACGGATCTTCGACTTGTAGATCAGCATATGGGAAAGGCAGTTCATCGGCTTGATGCCGTAGGACTGCTCATCCACCTCGGTGAAGTACATGTTCTCCCGGTAGTGATCGAAGTGGCCCGACCGCTTCCAGAGATCCGCCTTGAGGATCTGGGGGCCGATGACGATATCGTAACCGCGCTTGAGGTGTTCCTTCCTCTCCCAGTCCTCGATGATCGTGCGCAGCAGGGCGCCTTTGGGATGCCAGATGACCAGCCCCGCACCCGCCTCGTCGTTGATCTGGAAGAGGTCCAGTTCCCGGCCGAGACGGCGGTGGTCCCGTTTCCTCGCCTCTTCCAGGATCCGCAGATGTTCGTCGAGCGCTTCCTGCGTCGCGAAGCCGGTCCCGTAAATGCGCTGGAGCATTTTGTTGCGTTCATCCCCCCGCCAGTAGGCGCCGGCCACATTGAGAAGCTTGAAAGCCCGGATCATGCCGGTGGACGGAACATGGGGTCCGCGGCAGAGATCGACATAGCCGTTCTGCACGTACAGGCTGACCTTTTCGACGTCGGAGGGCAGATCGTTAATCAATTCGACCTTGTAGTTCTCCCCCTTCTTCTGAAAGAGCGATACCGCCTCCGCGCGGCTTACCTCGCTGCGTTCGAAGGGAATATCCGCCGCGGCGATCTCCCGCATCCGCACCTCAATCTTTTCGAGATCCTGCGGGGTGAAGGTTTCAGCGTATTCGAAATCGTAGTAGAACCCGTCTTCGATGGAAGGACCGATGCTCACCTGAACGCCGTTGAAGGTCTCCTGGACCGCCTGGGCCATCACATGGGACATGCTGTGCCGGAGGATCGAGAGTCCCTCCGGGGATGCGGCGTCGATCGGCTCGACGACCGCGTCCGCAGTCAGACGGTGGCTCAAATCGACCGGCGTTCCGTTTACCCTCGCCGCCACCATGGAACGGAACTTCTTTCCGTTGAGGCCGGCAAGGAGCTCTCCGACAACGGTACCCGCCGGATGCAATCCCTCTTTTCCATCCGGCATGGTTATCCTGATCTGATCCGTCATATCCCGATTCCTATGAAGAAAGGGCATCAACATTCTGCGATGATGCCCCCATCAAAATCTGCCGCGCGCGACAGACGTTTCTATCGATCCAACGCAATTTCTGCCCTATCTCTTGAAAAGTCGCAGCAATTTTAAAATGGTAGGCACGCAGGGATTTGAACCCTGGACATCCACCGCGTCAGGATGGCGCTCTCCCCCTGAGCTACGTGCCTACAGATGACTCTCCCATCGGAGAGGGCGACTTAACTAACAAGAAAATACAGTGATGTCAAGGCAAATATCATGTTTTTGTGTCATGATTGATGAGCTCCATGCCCTTCAACATATAGTTCAAACCGGAAATAATGGTAAAGAAGGCGGTGACCCAGTAGAGGGCCAGGAGCCATATCCCGTTGAAATCGTATGGCAGACACCGGACAGACAGCGCCAGCAGGATCGTGATCAACTGGAGGGCTGTCGTAACCTTGCTGATGAAAGCCGGTCGAATTTCCACGGTAATCGACATGATGGACAGCACGGAGACCCCGAGAAGAATGATGAAGTCACGGCTGATGACAATGACCGCGAGCCAGCTCGGAATGATGTGCAGGACCGACAGGGTCACAAAGGAACTGGCCAGAAGCGCCTTGTCCGCAATCGGATCCAGAAAGGCCCCGAGCACGGTCTGCTGCTTCAGAACTCTGGCCAGGAATCCATCGAGGGCATCGGAAAGACCGGCAACGATAAACAAGATCAATGCCTTGTAAAAAGAACCCTGGATCAGCAGGATGACGATGACGGGTACGAGGATGATTCTCAGCAGCGTAATGAGATTTGGGATATTCATGCTTCGTAATATCTGCCCGGGTCAAATCAGGAGCCGATTGCGTCAGGTCCGTCCGGCAGCGTTTCCAGGACGCGGTTGAGAACCTCCTGAATCGCCGGTTCATAAAACTGACAGGATTTCAACTCCAGACTTCTGCGCGAGAAACCATAGTTGCGATGAACTGTGCGATGATGGACGTGCCAGAGACTTTCCCCGGTCCTGGCGCTCCTCAATTCAAACTTTGCATCCACGGCAATCCGTGAATATAAGAGGGTGGTGGATATCCGACCTTCCTTCAGCGTGGTATAGAGAACGGCGTCCACGTTCAGCATCTTGCCGAGCAACTGTGGAGACAGATCCCCCTCTCCCCCGCCTGCGGGGACGGCAGTCAGACGTTCATCGATCCATTTCGGCGGGATCTCCGGATAGCCCTTGAAATGAAGTTCCTTGACGAGCTTCGCCCGCAGCAAGGAAGCTGTGCCGGCATCGGATTCCATGTTCCGGACGGGAAGAACGGCAATGAGCCTGGTTCCCTGATTGCCGTAATCGGGTAACAGCATGTGAGGAATCTTCCGGGCGCAACCTCCCAGTAAAATCAACGCGATCAGAAACAAAACCAGACGAAAGCTTTTCGACATTGCGCAAAACCCCTCACACACCCTTTTTCAGCTTTTCGATCTCCTCGCGGATGACACGCTCGGCGATATCGGGGATGACCTCCCGGGCGACTTTTTCCGCAATCTCCGAGGCCCGTTTCATGATCTCGTCGTGAAGCCCCGTATCGACGAATGCCATTTTGGGTTTTCTTTCAACGACATCCACGAGATCATAGATCTTTTCGGGTCCGGTCCTCATTTCCGACACATGGCTCTGGCGGAACCCGGATGCGGCATCGAGGAGATTCACAAGGTCATGGATTCTGTCTTCCGGCCTCAGCACGCGTCCCTCGATCATCATCACCCGCTCCCTGTTTTCTCCGGACAAATCTTCTGCCACGGCCGCATCCTCCTCCCGGCCCGTCGTCAAAACGGCTCCCCGCCGGCTCTCAATCTGACGGCGACCGTTATCACACCTCTACGGACAGTTCAAGGAAATAGTAGGACCCGGTAGATCCTCCGCCGGGAGACACCGGTCTCCTGCGCGATCCGGTCCGCCATATCCCGCCGGGACAGTTCTTCTCCGGCTTCCCGCTGCAGTTGCCCGCAACGTCGGATGATCTCGGCGTCGGTGCACTCCGGAATCTCCCCGGCCCGGCCGGCCACAATCAGGGTTACCTCCCCCTTGACCGCCCCGTTCCCCATCCCGGCAGTCACGACCCCAGCCGGTCCCCGAAGGAACTCCTCATGAATCTTGGTCATCTCCCGGGACACGACCACTTCTCGGTCGCCCAGCACCGCCGCAATATCTTTCAGGGACGCCGGCAACCGATGGGGCGATTCGTAAAAGATGAGCGTCCTTTCCTCCTCCCGCAGAGAGGCCAGCCACTTCCGGCGCCTTACCGGCTTTGACGGCAGAAATCCCAGGAATACAAAGCTGTCCATCGGCAGGCCAGACACGCTGAGTGCGGCGATCAGCGCCGACGCCCCGGGGATCGGCGCCACCCGGATCCCCTGCAAGACCGCTTCCCGGACCAGGATGTAACCGGGATCGGAGATCCCCGGTGTGCCCGCATCTGAAACATAAGCCACATCCTCTCCCTTGAGCAGCCTCGCAATGAGGAGCCCGCTTTTTTTCGCTTCATTCTGATCATAGAGGCTCGTCAGCGGCGTGGTAATCCCGTATTTATCCAGGAGAATCCGGGTCCGCCGGGTATCTTCCGCCGCAATCAGGCGGACCTCCTTCAGAATCCGGATCGCCCGGAGGGTGATATCTTCCAGGTTCCCGATCGGGGTGGCCACCACATACAGCGTCCCCGCCGCTTCGGTTTTGCCCTCTTCCGGACGGCCGGACGGGTTTTCCATGATCGGCGGATCCTCACGGATCTCCCTTTTCCGCCGGCCGCCCCTTTGTTGATAAAAGTTTTTTCTCATAAACAGGCTTGATTCCCGTAAAAACAAGTTGCGAAAATAATAATTTGATTGACAGGTAAAATCGCTATGTGGTTTATAACAGCCGCACAGGGGAAATGCCAGCAAAACAAAGTACCCCGGAAACGGCGTACAGGAAATGAGACATTTGCACAACTTGGAAATCGGATCCCGGAAGCGCGCATTGGAGATTTTTCGGGCCACCCTGCCCCCGCAGCGGAGCGCCTTTACGGAAAATGGGGACAGCTGGAAAATTAGGGACAGCTCCCTATTTTACCGCAGGAAAATAGGGAGCTGTCCCCATTTTCCCCATTTTCCAGGAAGCTGCCCCTAATTTTCCGTTCAGCGAAGCGAGGAGGCGCAGGGTCGAAAAAGGTCCAGCGCGTGGAGGGATCACGATTTCCAAAGGTCTCGAAATCTAAAGATGTAACGCAATTCATTTTTTCTCGTGAGGGGCAGGCAATATGAAGCGGATTCTTATCACCGGCGGCGCCGGTTTTCTCGGATCGCACCTCTGCGACCGGCTGATCGCCGAGGGGCAGGAGGTCCTCTGTCTCGATAATTTTTTCACCGGCAGCAAAGACAACATCGGCCATCTCCTGGGAAATCCCCGCTTTGAATGCATCCGTCACGACATCATCAACCCCATCTATCTCGAAGTCGATCAGATCTACAACCTGGCCTGCCCGGCATCCCCCCTCCATTACCAGTACAACCCGATCAAAACGATCAAGACCAGCGTCATGGGCGCCATCAACACCCTGGGGCTGGCCAAACGGGTGAAGGGCCGGATCCTCCAGGCGTCCACCTCCGAGGTCTACGGCGATCCGGAAATCCATCCGCAGCAGGAAGGGTACTGGGGCCGCGTCAACCCGATCGGAATCCGAAGCTGCTACGACGAAGGGAAGCGGGCCGCCGAATGCCTGATGATGGATTATCACCGCCAGAACCATGTGGACGTCAAGATCGTCCGGATCTTCAATACCTATGGCCCGCGGATGGCGGTTCATGACGGACGCGTCGTCAGCAACTTCATCGTGCAGGCCCTCAGAGGGGAGGAGATCACCGTCTACGGCAATGGATCCCAGACCCGCTCCTTTTGTTATGTGGACGATCTGGTCGAGGGGCTGGTCCGGATGATGAATTCCCCGGAAGGGTTCACCGGTCCCATCAACATCGGCACATCCCAGGAATTCACCATCCTGCAACTGGCGGAAACCCTGATCCGGATGACGGGCTCCGCATCGCCGATCATCTTCCGACCCCTTCCCCAGGATGATCCGATCCAGCGGCGCCCGGACATTACCCTGGCCCGCGAAAAATTGGGATGGGAGCCCCGGATCCCGCTTATGGAAGGGCTGGAGAGGACCATCGCCTATTTCCGGACGGTCATCCGATAAATTTTTTTGTGAGGACACCATGAGTTTTGAAAAGACGATTCTCTGTATCGGGGCCGGTTATGTCGGCGGTCCCACGATGGCCATGATCGCCTTTCAATGCCCCCACTGCCGGGTCACGGTGGTGGACATCAATCCCGAGCGGATCGCGGCCTGGAACTCCGACGAGCTCCCCATCTACGAGCCCGGTCTGGATGAGCTTGTCAAGGCGACACGCGGCCGGAACCTCTTCTTCAGCACGGACATCGAACGGGGAATCCGGGAAAATGATATCATCTTTGTCAGCGTGAATACGCCGACCAAGTCCTTCGGCCTCGGCGCCGGGATGGCCGCCGATCTCCGGTACTGGGAAAAGACCGCCCGCCAGATTCTGGAATTTTCGGAATCCTCCAAGATTGTAATCGAGAAGAGCACCCTTCCCGTCCGGACCGCGCTCGCGATGGAAAGAATCCTGAACTGCCGGGAGAACGGCATCTGCTTCGACGTCCTTTCCAACCCCGAGTTTCTTGCGGAGGGAACCGCCGTCCGCGATCTGGAACAGCCGGACCGGATTCTCATCGGCTCACGGGAAACGGATCGCGGCCTGAAGGCCAGACAGACCCTGGCGGACATTTACGCAAACTGGGTCCCGAAAGAGAAAATCATCACCTCCAACATCTGGAGCAGCGAGCTTTCCAAACTGGTTTCCAACGCCTTCCTCGCCCAGAGGATCTCCTCGATCAACGCCATCTCCGCCCTCTGCGAAAAGGCGGAGGCGGATATCGCCGAGGTATCCCGGGCCGTCGGCATGGACAGCCGCATCGGTCCCGGGTTTCTGAACGCCAGCATCGGCTTCGGAGGTTCCTGCTTCAAAAAGGATATCCTGAACCTCGTCTACCTCTGCCGGCACTACGGTCTCGACGAGGTCGCCGACTACTGGGAGAGCGTCGTTACGATTAACGCCTACCAGCAGGAGCGCTTCATCCTGAACATGCTGGGGGCCATGTTCAACACCCTGGCCGGGAAGAGAATCTGCCTGTGGGGTTTCGCCTTCAAGGCGAACACGGGCGATACCCGGGAGAGCCCCGCGATCTTCATCGCCCGGCGGCTTCTCGAGGAACAGGCCGAGATCGTCGTTTCCGATCCGAAAGCCCTGAAAAACGCCCGCACCGATTTGACCGGGATCGAGGGTCAGGTCCATTATGTCGAGGATCCCGTCCGCGCCGCGGAGGGCTGCCATGCCATCGCCCTGCTGACCGAGTGGGACCTGTACCGCTCGCTCGATTTTCCGAAGATATTCGAAAGCATGGCCAAACCCGCCTTTATCTTCGACGGCCGGAATATCCTGGACCACCGCCGCTGTTTCGATATCGGCTTCAATGTTTATCCGGTCGGAAAACCGCCCTTGACGCACTTTTAGCCTGTACCGGGAACATGTTCCGGATTGTTGTGGCGGAATATGGGAGGAAAAGGAGAATGTTTTGAAACGAATTGCCTGTCATGGATTATTGATCCTGAGTCTGTCCGGCATGTTCAGCTGTTCATCGGGGGGCTCCGGCATACAGATTGTATATGACACAGAAGCCCCCACCACACCTTCGCACGTACGAACGGTCATCGAATCGTCGGATACGGTGACCCTGTCGTGGAACCATTCAACCGACAATGTCGCGGTGGCGGGTTACCGAATTTATAAAGATGATGCGCTGCACGCAACCACTGCCCGGAACACCGTGTCGCTGACCGGCCTGGCGCCTCAATCGCTGCATTGTTTCAAGGTCACGGCATTCGATCTTAGCGGCAATGAATCGCAGACGGGCCTGAATACCTGCGCCAATACCGGCGCACTTGGACCGGAAGGCAATGATCCGACCGAAAACTGGAATAAGTTTGCCCGTTATGGCGATTTTCTCTCTGCACAGATAAAGTCGCTGAGGAAATTCGGTTACGGAATATTCATAACCAGGATGCAGGCCGCCGACGGACCGGTTTGCTCGACTTTCTGGCTCTATTCCGATGCGCCCGCCCCCGGCGCCATGCCGGAGATAAGACAGATGTGGCGCTGGAATGAGTTCGACTTCGAGTTTGTGCCTTACACCCAGGCTACCCAGAATTCATACATCACATTGGATGGCAGCTTTCCCAGGCCTGCCGTAACGTATTACGGCTCGGAGCTCGACTGGAACAATCCGCTCTCGCAGCAGATCAAGCCTGCAGCGGTGAACTGGGTCGAGGGGCGGTACATGACCGATGATACGGTATTCGCCGATATGCAGCACTTTTACAACAAATGGATGGTCACCGATCCGAAAATACAGATTGCACAAAAGGACTTCAGTTTTCAGGGTGCAATCGATACCACCGGACCGCCTCACATAACCGGTTCTTTGGTGAATACTTCGGAAAGCAAACCGGGATGGACATTTGCCGACGATTGGAAATATCCGCTCACCGCCGTGAAGCCGGTCCCTGCCGGAATGGACATCAAGAAGATGGCCACCATCAACTGGTGGAGAATGCCCCGGGGAAATCAGAGTATTGCCGTCGACCTGCCCGGATATGCGCAGCAGAATTTTTCATACATCGTGAAGAACAACAAACTTGACGGTTCAACCGCTGCACATTCAAATACCGCGGCTGTGCTGAACAACGAAACCTATGTATTCCCGAAAACGGATATGTACAATCCCTATACTTCGCTCAATACCTATACGATCGTCTGGACAAAAAAAAGGGTCGCCTTCTACATCAATGCGGGCAGCGACGGCAGGGATATCGTCGGTTCGACGCCTGTCGCGGTATTTACTCCGGATCAATATCCTTCGATTGTGGATTCAGGTACGCAGGCGCCCCAGGGGAATATCACCTGGGCAGACACAACGCTGGCCGATCCGCTGGGTCAGGTTTCCATCAATCTGGCAAATTATGTCGCGTTCAAGGCGGCAAAGAATTATGCCCTGACGGATGACCCCCATAATCCGCTGCCGCTTTGCGGTGCATCGCAAACATGTCCAACCAATGCCAACCTTCCTGCGGGTCAGCAGGCGGGAGCAGGCTGGTCGGGTCTGCCTCCCGGAGATTCCTGGGAAGGCGCCGACGCGTATGTCAGGAGCGTCGAATACTATCCGTTGACGGATGCGGATGTCGACGGTTCGCAAAACGAGCACTTTGACTTCAATTCCACAGGCAAATGGATTTTTGATCTTGGCGACGGCACCTGGACAACGGACAATTTCAAGCAGAAAATATCCCGTTATTTCGGAATTCTTTACGCCCAGGACTACACCAAGGACGATATCACGATCACCATGAAGCCCAATGGCATCGATGTGGATAAAATCAGCGGCACGCTGGTCGATTCGAAGAGCCCTCTGGCAGTCAATTTCATTTCAAATGATGAGGGCACCGTTTTTGCCGACAGGAAACCGCTGATGAAACTTTCCTGCAGACCTTCGGACAAGAGTCCTGTGAGAAAATTTTTCTTTATCGGCACAGCCATGGATACCGGAAAAGCGATTAACGACTCCAATCCGTTCCTGTTCGCAACCATCGACACGGACGGAACCGGCAACGCCGTTTTGGGTGTTTCCGGGACAAGTACGCCTTTGAGCTTTTTTGCACCTCCAGCCGGCAAAAGCGTGAATGCCACGATAAAACTGTACAGCAGCATCACCTATCGTGGATCATTTCCTCCCGGAAAAGTTCCCTCGGTCCCGGACAAAACGGCAGTCATCAGGTTGCAGACCAGTGCTTCCGGAACCATATCGTGGAGCTTTGTCTCGGGAGACAGTATTGTTTCGGATTTTCAGGAGAAAAATCCGCATCTGATTACAATCAAGATGCCATAGCCTCATGCAGATGTTCCGGTATTCCGGCATTATAAAAGCGCAACCTTGCGACAATGCCGGTCGCACATGGATTGGGCGGAGCAGGCGCCGCCGTTACAATTTCTGTAACCAAGGAGAATAAAAAATGCTGTCGTTATTCCTGGCCCTGACTGTTTTTTGTATCGCAATCAGCCTTATCAAGAACAGAAAAGATCTGTCGCGGCTGAAAGTGGTTGAAACCATCCTCTTCTATATTCTCTTTATCAATGTCGGCCTTTCCGGCTTGATGGCTTTTTATGGACATGCGTTCATGGCCGACAAGGTAGCCGCCACCATAGGCTGGGCGCCGGGCAGTCCGTTCCAGTTCGAGGTGGCGGTGGCTAACCTTGCGTTCGGGGTGCTGGGTGTGCTCTGCATCCGTTTCCGGGATGGTTTCTGGCTGGCTACGGGCATTGGGTATGCCACTTTTCTTTTCGGGGCGGCGTATGGCCACATCCGGGAGATCATTACAGCGGGCAATTTTGCCGTCAACAATGCCGGGCCGATACTGTACATCGGCGACATCGGGATGCCGTCACTGATACTGATCCTTTTGGGCTTGAGATGGAAGCTGAAGACATCGTCGCAGACGGATGGAATCAAGACTCCCTATGAGAAATATTCATAGTCATCTTCAGCCGAAGGCGAATTCGAATGCATTCCGGATGAGCTCGATCTTGTGACCCGAAGAGAGCAGTTTTACCGCCACGACATCGAACCTCGCCGGGCGGTGGTGCAGACGCTTTTCCTGAAGATAATGCATGGCTATCCGGGAGATCTTCTTCTGCTTCTCAACGCCTACGGCCAGTTGCGGTTCACCGTACGCCCCGGAGCGCCGGCTCTTGACCTCGACGAAAACCAGCGTCTCCTCTTCCTCGGCCACGATATCGATCTCGCCGAAAATACACCGGTAATTGCGTTCAACGATGCGGTACCCGGATTCCGCGAGGAAAACCGCCGCCAGTTCTTCACCCTTTTTCCCCGTGCGCATTCGCGTGAGCGACATGGTTGACGAACCCATAAAAGTCGTCACCCCGGCGAAAGCCGGGGTGACGTGCCTTTGTAACCATCCGACATTTTCGGATACCGGCTTTCGCCGGTATGACGTTCGTGGTGAATTTTCGACTTACGGAGCCGTCAGGTTTGCCTTCCGAAAAGCTCAGACGGCCGGCCATTTTCCGATGGATAACACGTCATAGCCGGCCTTTTCCAAATCCCCAGCAATATCCTTATAATCTTCCGTTTGAATCCGGACGGCAACAATCCTTTTATTTTCGACCAAAAAGGAAGGATTTACAATGCTGATAATGTTCACATTATGTTTTTTAAACACTTCAAGGATTCCGAGCATCTGACCCGGTTTATCTTCAAGGGCGACGGTCAGACGGGTCCCTTTCTGCTTGACGCCAAAGGAACCGGCCAAAAACGCCAAGGCATCCGTTTCCGTGAATATTCCATAGAGTTTGTCTCCCTCCAGAACCGGAAGACATCCGATCTTATGATCGAGCATCAGGCTGACGGCCTCTTCAATCAGTGTGTCGGGGGTAATGGTGATTAATTTTTCCTTCGGCGTCATAAAAGCGGAAACTTTCAGCCTTCCTAAAAGATAGTTGAGCTCCTGAACGCTGAGCAGGGTGACATCCGAGGGCGCTGCCTCGCGAATATCTCGATCCGTAACGATTCCAACAATTCTTCCCATATTATCCAGGACGGGCAGATGCCGGATACCCTTTTCATGGATGAGGTCTCGGGCTTCAAAAAAACTGGCGTCAGGACCAATGACCACAGGGTTTTTCTGGATCTTTTCCCTCATAAATCCTTCGTAACGAATTTTCATGACCGGTGTCTCCTCTTTATTATTTTCATTGATTTTATCATATTCGGACCAATCAGAGCCGAAGTTTTTCATTGACGGGAAGATCTTCGATTCCGGCGACCCGGAAAGAGCGGCGATGAATCTTGGAACGGCCGAATTTCAGGATGGCCTCGCGATGCTCCCGCGTGCCGTATCCCTTGTTGCGGAGAAAATTGTACTGCGGAAACTGGCGGTGGTACATCTCCATCAGCCGGTCCCGCGACACCTTTGCCACGATGGATGCCGACGCTACCGAGAGGCTCAGGGAATCGCCGCGGATGATGGTTTCCTGGGGTATAGCGAGATCGATTCGGTTCAGACCGTCGATCAGGAGATAATCGGGTGATGGGAAAAGTTCAAGAACCGCGTCCTTCATGGCGACGAGCGTTGCCTGCAGGATATTTACGGCGTCGATCACCGGCGCCTCGACAACGCCGATGCCGACGGAAACCGCATCCCGCTCGATGACCTCGCAGATCCTTTCTCTCTGCCGGGGAGAGAGCTTCTTGGAATCGGTAATCCCGGGATGTTCATATCCGGACGGCAGAATCACGGCGGCGGCGACGACGGGTCCCGCCAGCGGGCCGCGACCTGCCTCGTCAATCCCGGCGATGATCCGATAACCGCATCCGCGGGCCTTGCTTTCGAAGCTGTTCATCCCCCGGGCAGCCCTGCCCATCTGCCTGTAATCACCACCCTGCGGCGTGAATTCCCGCCGGGAGGCGTCCTACCTCCCGGCTTCCTTGATCTTGGCCTGCTTTCCCCTCAGACTCCGCAGGTAATACAGCCGGGAACGTCTGACCTTGCCCCGGGCGACCACCTCGATCCGGTCGATGGAAGGGGAATGGAGCGGGAAGGTCTTCTCGACCCCGACCCCGTAGGAGATCTTCCGAACGGTGAAGCTGGATCGGACGTCTCCTTTTCTCCGGCGGATCACGACCCCTTCAAAGGCCTGGATCCGCTGCTTCTGGCCTTCCACGATCCGGACGAACACCTTGATGGTATCCCCCGTATTGAAGTCGGGGATATCTCCCCGCATCTGTTCTTTTTCCAGCATTTCCATGACATTCATAAACCTTAAACTCCTTCTCAACCGGTACGGTATATTTTTTCAAACCATTTTATTGACAGCTCTATTCAAATTCTTCAGCCAGCCATCTTTTTTCTTCCGCCGTCAGAACCCGCTCCCGGAGCAGATCGGGTCTTTTCTTCCGCGTCTTCAAGAGAGCCTCCCTGCGTCGCCATGCCTCGATCTCCCGGTGATTCCCGGAGAGAAGCACCTCGGGAACCGCCCATCCCCGATACGCAACGGGCCGGGTGTAATGGGGATATTCCAGAAGCCCCATGGAAAATGAGTCCAACGAAGCGGATTCGCAATTTCCGAGCACCCCCGGCACGAGCCGGGAAACGGCGTCCACAATCACCATGGCCGACAGCTCGCCCCCCGTCAGCACATAATCACCGATGGAAATTTCACGGTTGACCAGATGTGTGACCCTCTCGTCCACCCCCTCGTAATGACCGCAGATCAGGATGAGTTGCGGATGTCCTGCCAGCTCTTCCGCCATTTTCTGGCAGAAACGATCGCCCTGGGGGGTCATCAGAATGATCGGCACATCCTCACCGCCCAATGGAACGGACAGGAGGCTCCGGTCGATGGGCTCAACCTTCATGACCATCCCCCCCCCTCCGCCATAGGGGGCATCGTCGGTCATGTGATGTTTGTCCTCCGCATGGCTGCGGATATCGTGCAGGTGAATTGCAATCAGCCCGCGATCCACGGCTTTTTTCAGGAGGCTGCAACCGCAGGGAGATGCGAACATCTCCGGGAAAACGGTCAGAATATCGAACCGGATCATGATTCAAAAAGCCCCTTCAGCAGTCTGACCACCATCACCCCTTGATCCGTATCGATCTTTCTGACCACATCGCCGATGGCGGGCAGCAGGATTTCCTTCCCCGCCCCCCGACAGACGTAAACATCGTTGCTCCCCGTCGGGAACACGGCTTCGATCCGGCCGAGGATCTGCTCTTCCTCGGTCAGGACTTGAAGCCCGATGATTTCACGCCAATAATACTCGCCTTCCGGGAGTTTCTGCATCTTTTCCGAGGGCATCCAGACGGAAGATCCCCGAAGCCTTGCCGCAGCATCCCTGTTTTCGATTCCACCGAGTTGCAGGATGAAAAAATCCTTCCCGGTCTGCACGGCAATGAGTGGAAACAGAACGGCCTCCGAAACGCTGCGGCCGACAAACAGCCCGGAAAGGCCGTGCAGCACCTCGGGCGATTCAAGATACGACAGAACCTTCATCCGGCCTGCCAGACCGTGAGAACGGACAATCCTGCCTATTTCAAGGAGCTCCATGGAGGAATCATTCGATGATTTCAAGAACAGACCGCTTGCGAATCTTTGTGGACGCCGCACTCAGGATCGTCCGCATGGCCTTGGCCGTTCTCCCTTGCTTGCCGATCACTTTTCCAAGATCTTCCTTGGCAACCCTCAGTTCCAAAACGGAAGTCTGTTCCCCAACCACTTCAGAGACTTCGACCCTGTCGGGGTTGTCCACAAGAGCTTGCGCCATATACTTGATCAACTCTTTCATCATCACAACCTCACAGGCCCTCAGACAGCTAAATCCTGATTCCTTTCTTTTCCAGCAACTGAGATACCGTCAACGTCGGTTTTGCACCCTTCGCAAGCCACTGCCGGACGCGCTCCTCTTTCAGGATCACCTCTGCGGGGTTTAGGTTCGGATTATAATTTCCCAATATTTCCAAGAACTTTCCATCCCTGGGAGATTCGGAATCGGCCACCACCACCCGATAACTGGGTTTGCCTTTTGCGCCTATCCTTGTCAATCTCATTTTGACCGCCATCTTCTGTATCGATCACCTCCTGATCATGAATTTTTCAACGGATTGGGATATATAACATATCTGTTTTCGCATTAAAAGGGGAAATTACCTCTCCGCAGGGATTTTATGCCCCCCTGGGTCATCCGCTTCATCATCTTTCGCATCTCCGCGTAATTCTTCAGCAGCCGGTTGACGTCCTGGACGGTCGTCCCGCTGCCCCGGGCGATCCGCTTTCGGTGGCTGCCGCCGATGAGCAGATGGTTCCGCCTCTCCCTGCGGGTCATGGAATCGATGATGGCCCCGATTTGGACCAGTTCCCCCTCATCCGGCGTCATCTCGTTGAGGGCCTTGATCTTTTTCATCCCCGGGATCATGCCGAGGATCTCCTGAAGCGGACCCATCTTCCGGATCTGGGTCAACTGGTTCCGGAAGTCTTCCAGCGTGAATTCATTCTTCCGGATCTTCTGTTCCAGCGCCCGGGCCTCCCGCTCATCCACCGCCTCCCGGGCCTTTTCCACGAGGGTCAGGACATCACCCATTCCCAGGATCCGGGAGGCCATGCGATCGGGATGGAACACCTCCAGGGCCTCGATCTTTTCGCCGACGCCGACGAACTTGATCGGCTTGCCGGTCACGGCCTTCAGGGACAGGGCCGCGCCGCCCCGTGCATCTCCATCCATCTTCGTCATGATCACGCCGTCGATCCCGAGGCGTTCATCGAAGCGGCCCGCCACATTCACCGCATCCTGACCCGTCATGGCGTCCGCCACAAAGAGAATCTCCGCGGGACGGATCGCCGCCTTGATCCTCTTCAACTCTTCCATCAGTTCCTCATCGATGGCAAGCCTCCCCGCCGTATCGACGATGATGACTTCATACCCGTTCCGCCTGGCCTCTTCCACGGCCTGTACGCAGATTTGAACCGGATCCCGCAGGCCGGCCGCATCGAAGATGCCGGCCCCGATCTGCCGGCCGAGAACCTTCAACTGTTCCATGGCGGCGGGACGGTAAATGTCGGCGGAAACCAGAAAAACCTTTCTGTCCTGGGCCGCCACGAGGCGCGCCAGTTTGACCGCGGTCGTCGTTTTTCCGCATCCCTGAAGACCTGCCAGCATGATCGGCGCCGGGATGCGGCTGCCGAATTTCAACTGGCTGCTCACGCCGCCCATCAGTTCGACCAGCCGGTCATGGACGATCTTGACCACCTGCTGTCCGGGGGTGATGCTCTCCAGGACCTCCTGTCCGACAGCCCGCTTCCGGATATCCTCGATGAAATCCCGCACAACCCGGAAATTCACGTCGGCCTCGAGCAGGACCATGCGGATCTCTTTCAGCGCCGACTGGATATTCTCCTCGTCCAGACGCCCCCGCCCTTTCAGTTTCCGGAAGATGCCGTCCAGTTTATCGGTCAGATTCTCAAACATTTTTCATCTCAATTCCCGCCATTATTTTAAGGAGGAGAGGATCACGCACTTCACGCCGCGGATTTTTCCGGCGATCTGATCGGCTGCCTTCTTCGCCTTTTTCCGGCTTTCAAAACCGCCGACGATCACGCGAAACCATCTTCCCTTGCCGGGGAGATCCACCATCGCCACCCGGGACGAAAAACCCAGGGGGCCCAATTTCTCCATCATCTTTTCCGCTTTCCCGCTCTCCTGGTAAGCGGCCACCTGAATCTGAAAACGCCCCTTTTCCGGGGCCGCCCTCCCGTCCGCCGGCATTCCGACCGGCTTGGCCGCCGAAACCTTTGTCCCGGGCTCCATGGCCGCTTTCTTTTCCGACAGGGGATATGTCTTTTTTCCGCCCCCTTCCCTGCCGGGAGCCGGGAGATCCGTATTTCCGACCGCCCCGCCGGCAGATCCTGCCGACGGCTCCGACAACGCGGCTTTCCCCGTCGGAACGGAAACAGGCGCTGACGTTTCCGGAGGCAGATCCTTCACCGCTCCGGCCGTTTTCGCCGCCTGCGTCCCCCCTTTTTTTCCGCCCAGGGTCTCATAAAACGTCAAACCGAAACTTTCTTCCCCGCCGGCCGGCACATCCCGTTTTCCCGCTTGCGCAGAAGGAGCCGCCTCGTCCGTCTGCGGTGCGGAGGCAAACAGGCGGTCCCGGATCAGTCCCGCCACGCCGGGAGAAAAACGCTCCGGATAGGCCTCCATGTGCTTACCGACGAGGATCCCCAAAAAGAACATGGAAAAGAGCAACAGGGACATCCCGACGATAAACAGGATCAGCCCCAGCTTTCCCAGTCTGAGTTCGAACATGCGCCTGTTTTTTGCTGCCATGGTTTTTTGGAAAACCGCCGCTACATCTTTTCCGGGGTGGTGACCCCCAGCATCTTCAGGGCGTTTTTCAGGACCGTGAGGACGGACCTGACCAGGAACAACCTTGCCTCCGTGAGGGCGCCGTCATCGGACAACACCTTGTTCTTATTGTAATAACTGTGAAAGATGGCCGCGAGATCATTCAGGTAGAAGGTCAGCCGATGGGGCTCCAGGGTCCGCGCCGCCCCTTCCACCACGTCGGGGAAACGGGTGATCGTCTTGATGAGATCGCTCTCTTCCGGCAGCCGCAGAAGGCCGGCATCCGCCTGCCCGTTTGCCGGCATTGCAATCCCCCGTTCTGCCGCCGTCCGGAGGATGCTGCAGATCCGGGCGTGGGCGTACTGGACATAATAGACGGGATTTTCGTTCGACTGCCTCTTGGCCAGTTCCAGATCGAAATCAAGATGGCTGTCGGAACGCCGCATGAGGAAGTTGTAGCGGGACGCATCCTTCCCCACTTCATCGACGACCTCGCGCAACGTGACGAACTCGCCCGATCTCGTGGACATGGCTACCGGCTTTCCGTCCCGGAGGAGGTTGACGAGCTGCACCAGAATCACCTTCAGGGCGTCCTTCTCATATCCAAGCGCCTGCACCGCGGCGGACATCCGGGGGATGTACCCGTGGTGGTCGGCGCCCCAGATGTCGATGACCGTCTCGAATCCCCGCAGGAACTTGTTCCGGTGGTAGGCGATGTCGGCGGCGAAATAGGTCGGATCGCCGTTTTGCCGGACGACGACCCGGTCCTTCTCGTCCCCGAAGGCGGTGGTCTTAAACCAGAGGGTCTCTCCCTCCCGATAGATGAAGCCCTTCTCCTCCAGCGTCCGGAGGAGCTTCGCCACGCCATCGTCCCGGTAAAGCTCCCGCTCGCTGAAGTAGAGATCAAAAACAACGCCGAAGAGACGGAGATCCTCCCGGATTCCCTCGAGGATGGCGCTGCCGGCGTAATCGGTGAAAATCGGGATGATCTCTTCCGTCTTTTGATGACGGTATCGTTCCCCGTCCCTCTTGAGCAGTTCCGCGGCCAGATCCCGGATGTAATCCCCCCGATAGCAGCCTTCGGGAAACTCCACCGTTTCACCCAGGAGTTCCCGGTAGCGCAGGAGTACCGATTTCCCCAGGTTGTGGATCTGGTTTCCCGCATCGTTGATGTAATACTCCCGGAAAACCCGATAGCCGACGGCCGCGAGAATATTCGCCATGACATCGCCCACGACGGCCCCGCGCGCATGGCCGATGTGGAGCGGCCCCGTGGGGTTGGCGCTGACAAACTCCACCTGAGTCCGCCGCCCCTGCCCCAGATTTGAGAATCCGTAGCGATCCCCCTGCCGTTCGACGGTCGCAAGGAGCGCGGTCAATGCCCCTTCCCGGATAAAAAAATTCAGAAAGCCGGGACCGGCGATCTCCACCTTCTCCAGCACCCCGTTTCGATCCTCGATCCCTTCCGAAAGGATCCTGGCGATTTCACGGGGATTCTTTTTCGCCTGCGCGGCAAGGATCATGGCAATGTTGGAGGCGTAATCGCCATGGGCGGGATCCTTCGTCAGATCCACTTCGATGCGGGGGAGAGCCGCCGCAGGCAAAAGCCGCGCGTCCATGCCCGATTGAATCGATTTTTCGAGAAGACCGACCAAAAGCTGTTTCATGCAGAACCATTCCTTATATATAAAAATGGTTGGCCGCAGGGCCAACCCGTTGCCTCATGCAAAACGCCGCAAACCGCAACGCCTGAACCCAGCGTCTCCTTTTTGCGGCTTCGCCGGCCGGCGGCCTTTCCCTGCATTTCGCCTGACGGTGGAGGATGCTGTGCTCTGCGAGGGGATGCCACGCCGGATTATTCCAATTCCAACTCAAAGCGCTATCTTCGTTGGCTTCGTCATCGGCTCCTCGACATACTATTGATGTATGCCTGCGTCGCCTC
>JAFGRP010000172.1 GCA_016935075.1 Deltaproteobacteria bacterium
AGCGTCATCGACACGGGCAAGGGAATCTGCATTCTGCTCACCGAAGGGGGCGGACTTGAAAACTTCGAGGGGATTCAGCTCCTCACCCGGCCGCAGACGCCGCACATTGCCATCCCGACGACGGCGGGAACGGGGAGCGAGGTGACCAACATGGCGGTCATCCTCGACGAGCGGAAGGGGCAGAAGATCCTGATCGTCGAGTCGTTCAACACGCCGCGGATCGCCATCCTCGATCCGAAGATGACGGAAAAACTCCCGCCGGGGCTTACGGTCTCGACCGGGATGGACGCGATGACCCACGCCGTGGAGGCGTTGCAGTCGACGCAGCGGGAACCGATCGCAGACGGGCTTGCCATGCAGGCGATCCGCCTGCTCCACCGTTATCTTCCGGTCTGCGCGCAGAACGGCGCGGACCTCGCGGCCCGCGGCCAGACGCAGCTTGCCGCGACGATGGCCGGATGGGCCTTCGGGAACGCGATGGTCGGCCTAGTTCATGCGATGGCCCATTCCATCGGGGCGATCGCCCGCGTGCCTCACGGGATCGCGAACGGAATCCTGCTGCCCCACGTGATGACGTTCAACCTGGACGATGCGGTGGAGGGCTACGCGATGGTCGCCGAGGCGCTGGGGGTCCGCGACAAGGGGATGGATGAACCCGGGGCTGCGGGGGCGGCTGTTGCGGAGATGGGCGCATTCCTCCGGCGGATCGGCCATCCGCTGCGTCTTTCGGAAACGGGCGCGAAAGAGGAAGACCTGGTCAAGGCGGCGGCGCTCAGCCTCTCCGACGGGGCGATCGTCAACAACCCGCGGATGGTTCTCGACGAAGAAGAGGTCCTCGCCGTCTACCGGGCGGCGTTCTGAACGGAGACCGGTGCCGCCGCCAGGCCGGTCAGATCGCGCAATTTGGGAATCATATCCCTCCGCGCGCCGGACATTTTTCGAACCGAAAAATCTCCAATGCGCGCTTTAAGGGATACGATTTCCAAAAGTCTGTCGGGGAGAAGATCATGGAAGAGGGATTCATCGAGAATCGGGCGGCGGAGGTCCCTTTTGCCGGGATCATTGCGGATCTGCTGACGGCGAACCTGACGCAGCGTCCGGAAAAACGGGAGGTCTTCGAAACCATGCGCGGGGCCGCGGCCATTGAGCTCGACGACATCGAAACGGCCGTAACCCTTGTTTTTGCGGAAGGAAAGCTCCGGATCGAGAAGGGAATCGCCGGGAATCCCGAAATCGTCATCCGGACGACGTCCGACCGGGTGATGGATCTCAACGCGCTCAGGATCGTCGGCGGGCTCCCCTGGTATTTCGATGAAGCGGGCCGGAGGGTCCTGGGCCACCTGTTCGCCGGGAAACTCAAAATTTCTGGCATGTTCGTTCACTTGGCGCTGCTGACGCGGTTGACCAAGATCATGTCCGTCATCTGAGTCGAAGGGGAAGGGCCGAACCATGGAAATCAAGCACAAGATCTGGCTGGAAAAAAACGGGAAGGTCGTTTTCGGACCCGGTCGGGATGTTCTCTTCAAAGCCATCGACGAATGTCATAGCCTCAACGCGGCGGCAAAAAAACTGGACATGTCCTATCGGGCCGCATGGGGACGCGTGAAGGCGTCAGAGGAGCGTCTCGGGATGAAGCTCGTGGCAACCGAGTCCGGACGAACCGGCATGCACCTGACCGAAGAGGCGAGGATCCTCATTCGCCGGTTCGATCAACTGGATGGAGCAATATCCTCCCTGCTCGAAGAGGCAAACCGGGATCTTTTCTGAACGCATTTTCTTTAAAAAACCTCATCCTTGGCAACGACCCGTTTTCGTGTTAAACACCGCCCCACCGGTGTCCCGCTTGCGATCCTTGCGGCCGGCGCCGGTCCGGCAGGCGACCCCGGCCCGCACCGGCCGGCGCATCCAAACGTCATTGACTTGATTTTTTGAGCTGAAGACGGATCGGCGGGGATTTCCGAACGGCGGCAGAGGCAAGGTATGACAAAAAAACACGGCGGGTTCAGGGATTTTTTCAGTTCAATCCGGTTGACCATGGTCCTGCTTGCGGCAATCGCCCTTGGGGCGCTCCTCGGGACGATCATCCCGCAGCAGCAGGCGGCGGAGGCCTTTTCCGCACGGCTTCAGCCCGCCGTTCTCGCCATCTTTCAGGCCTTCCAGCTCTTCAACGTCTACCGCTCCGCCTGGTTCATCCTCCTGCTCGTCCTGCTGGCCGTCAACCTGATCACCTGTTCCCTGGACCGTTTTCCCGCCGCCTGGCGGCAGTTCCGCGGCGGCGCCGCGCCGGACGGAACGCAGCGCCTCGCGGATCTCCCTCCGGAACGGATCGTCGCGACGGCATTGCCCCCTGCGGAAGAGGCTGCTCGCCTGGAGGCCCTCCTCCGGAAGCGCTGCAGGCGGATCCAAAAGATGGAGACACCCCGGGGGGTCATCCTCGACGGCGGGAAAAACGCCTTTTCCCGTTTCGGGGTCTTTGTCGTCCACCTGGGTGTTCTTCTGCTGATTGCGGGGGGTCTCGCCGGCGCCATTTTCGGCATCCAGGGCCACGTGGAAATCGCGGAGGGAGAGACCTCAAATACGCTTGCGTTCCGAGGCGGGAAACCCCCGCAATCCCTGCCGTTTTCGATTCGCTGCGACCGTTTCACCGTGGAACATTATGAGAACGGCGTTCCGAAGGTTTTCCGTTCCGATCTGACCTTTATCCGGGATGGGAAAACCGTTCTTCAGGGGGCGCTCCTGGTCAACCATCCGATCGCCTTCGGCGGCCTGCGTTTCTATCAGTCGAGCTACGGCGTACTGCCCGGCGGCCGTCTCGCGCTCTCCTATGTCCGGGGAAATGGAAAGGCCGACGAACGGGAGACGGCCGTCGGCGACCGTTTCGCGCTGCCCGGAGGAGAGGGAGAGGTAGAGGTCATACGTGTGGAGAATGACCTCATGCGGATGGGCCCGGCCGTGAAACTCTCCGTCGTCTCGCCCGGGGGAGAGGTTCAATTCTGGGTCTTCCAGAATATTGATCTGATTCAAAAGGCGAATCCCGGAATTCTCGAGCAGGTTCCCCTGATGAATCCCGGTCTTTTTGCCCCTTACCTCTTTTCCATGCAGAAAAAGGGAGAGAGGTTCTACACGGTGCTTCAGGCAACCCGCGATCCGGGCGTTCCTCTCGTCGCCGGGGGGGTGGCCCTGCTCACCGTCGGCCTCATGATCACCTTCTTTTTCTCCCACCGCCGGTTCCGGATCATCCTGGAGGAAGAAAACGGGCAAAGCCGGATCGGCCTCGCCGGATCGAGCAACCGGGACCCGGTCGGTCTGGAAAACGAGATGAACCGGCTGCTGGCGCAGATCGGAAAAGCGGAGGGGCGTTCATGAGCGATACGGCGATCCTGAGCGGGGTAACCTTTGTCTACCTGCTCTCATTTCTTTTGTACCTCGTCGGGATGATCCGGGGGCGGGAAGTCTGGGGATGTTCGGCTTCCCGGGCCGCCTGGATCGGTTTCCTGCTACACACCCTGGCCCTTTTGCTGCGATGGAAGAGCTCCTACGACCTCGGGATCGGCCACGCACCGCTCGCGAATCTCTATGAGTCGCTCAGTTTCTTCGCCTGGGCGGTCCTGCTTTTCTACCTGATCGTCGAATGGAGAACGCGCAGCCGCAGCCTCGGCGCTTTCGTGATCCCCGTCGCATTTCTCCTGCTGGCCTTCGCCTCGATCTCCCCGGGCGTCAACGACCGGATCCAGCCCCTCATCCCGGCCCTGCAGAGCGACTGGCTCACCGTCCATGTCCTCACCTGCTTTCTGGGCTACGCATCTTTCGCGATGGCCTTCGCCCTGGGAATCATGTATCTGCTTAAAGGGAAAGGGCAAGACGGCGGGAAGGCGGAGGGTGCGGTTTCCCGCCTGATCCCGGCTGCCGATGCGGTTGAGGAACTCCTCTATCAGAGCGTAGTCCTCGGTTTTGTGCTGCTGAGCCTCGGAATCATGACGGGGTCCGTCTGGGCCCACTACGCATGGGGTTCTTACTGGAGCTGGGACCCGAAGGAGACCTGGTCGCTGATCACCTGGATCGTCTACGCGGTGATGCTCCATGCCCGTTCCGTCCGGGGTTGGCGGGAAAAGCGAATGGCCGTCATGTCGCTTGTCGGCTTTGCCTCCGTCCTGTTTACCTACTTCGGGGTAAACTACCTCGACAGCCTCCACAGCTACTTCTGACCGATGGAGCAATAAGGGGCAATACTAAATAAACGGTTTGCGGCATCAGTTGGCGCGGGCCTGTCTGTAGTACCATTGCATCTGCCCGGCGCCGCTCTCCTCATCCACGTTCTCCTCCGATACCAGCTTTTCACCCCGGGCCGGCGGCAGAACCTCCTTGAGCTTCCATGCCCCGTCCAGCCGGCCGAATGTCCAATATTCCTCGAAAGGGGTGACGTATTGCTGCTCGCTGAGAGTCTGGCGACCCTTGCGGACGATCTTCTGGGCATGGGCGCTGATGCGCACGGTGAACTCATCCCTGACCGGGTCGGCGAAATTCCGGACCAGGATCAGTTCCGCCTTGCGCACGCAAAGGTTCCGGTATTCCACATTCATCCCATCCATCTGCCATTGCCGAATCTGTTTGCGAAGGCTGTCCGCCACATTCCCAAACAGGTCCGCTTCGGGCGTCTGCGCCGGATCGCCGGTCTCCCGGGCCAGAAATACGCCCAGGAATACCTGCCGCGCCCGTTCGAGCATCTGCTGCCGGTTCCAGAGTTTGTCCGTCCGGACCAGGAAGTTCAACAGGCGGTCGATGCGCGCGGCCTTTTTTTCGGTTCCCTTCTCCAGCCACGGCCCCGCTTTCCCCTTTTCTCCAGCCGTCCCGCCATAGATCCCCTGGAGGGTCTGATCGGTCAGCATCTCGACGAAATTTTCCTCCTTGAGAAGATCGGACTCGCCGGACTGCTCAATCTCCCGGAGCAGCCAATGGTTCCCCGAGCGCTGGAACGTCCAGAACTCCTGGAACCGGGCCGGATTCTTGTCTCCCCGCAGATATTTGTGATTGCGGTCATCCACATAGTAATCGCGGGCCGAGGCGGTGAACAGCGCGCTGAATTCCCGCTGATCGCTCTTCTCCGTGTAGCGGAGATTGACGATATCCACCTTTTCCACCTTGAGGTCGTCGATTCTGTTGATCTCGTGATTTCGGGCCAGCCCCTTGAGCTGGGCGGAATGCTGAAGGAAAAGGGCCCTCATCAGGAGCGGTTCCATGGGGCCATAGTCGCGCTTTCCCCAGCACTCCTGAAGCTTGCGAAACGTCGATTCGGCCAGCTTGCGCAGTTCCGGCAAAGCAAAGGACGGATCCTGCCGGCTCAGGAATTCCAGAAGTTTCTCTGTTTTCGCAGCCTTTTTCGCCACCGTGGCGGGAGGGTAGAGATAGTCCAGGTTCTCGCTCTTCGATGTTTTACGATGGGTTATAATCACGAAAAAAATGATCAGCATGAAGACAACGAAAATAATGAAAGAGCCGCCGTCGGTACCGGACCCGCCGGAACCGGACCCGCCGGAGCTGGAGCGGCTGCCCCCTCCTCCCCCTTTGTTGTGGACCAGAAAGTTGCCTGCCAGAAAGGTGTGGGGCGGGCCGGCGCTGAGGTTGTAGACCGTCTCTTCCCCCGCCTGCGCTGCGGCGCCGACAACCCTGGCGTGCACCAAAATACCCTTGTCGAGGAAGAGCACATTCTGTCCGGGCCGCAGCTTGCCGGCCTCCACGAATGTGCCGCCGGCCAGGCCGACCGGATGATCCGGCGTTGTGCGGAGCGGTCCCCGGTCCGTTTCGATCGTCAGGACCCGGGAGCGCACGGCAAAGAGCTTTTCCAC
>JAFGRP010000173.1 GCA_016935075.1 Deltaproteobacteria bacterium
GGACCATAATAGCCTCCTGTTCGACGCCACCATACCACAGGAAAACTACCTTATCCACTGGTCCAAAAAACCGGGAGTATTACACTCCACACGGTAAGCAGGGTGCAATCACCGAGGGCGGTGATAGCCGAAACAGCAGTGCAGGTGGTATTCGTTCGGATGAACTGGGAGCGGTCGGTGGAAACCAGGGGACGCTGGATGGTTCGGTCGCCTGGAAGCACATCAAAGATATGAAGGTCAGGCGGGCTACATATCCGTTTACGAGTTGTTACGCGCTATGGTAAAAAGGCAAGAGTCTCTGGCTTCAAAGGAATTTGATATCCAATAGTGTAATTTCTTCGCCGAGAAAGGTAGATTGGTTAAAATTGTTAATATTTCTAAAGGGCGGAGTAAAACTGTGACACTTCCCATGATCTCTGGGAAAATGCGTGGTTTTTCACGGCTGTGTATGCTGTGAAGGCCATGGGTTTTCAGCAGAAAGGAAAGGAAGTGTACGTCAACATGCAACAGTGGCTTGAGATTCGGCGAAGAGTACTGCGAGAAGGCGTCAGCAAACGACAGATCATGCGGGAGACGGGGATGCACTGGGAGACGCTCAAGAAGATCCTTGAGCAGCCCAGTCCTGCGGGTTATCAGCGAGTCAAATCCCCGAAGAAGTCCAAGATAGATCCTTAGAGTGCCTGAAGGCGAGGATGATGGAGGAAAGTGAATTCATGGGGATCCTTGCATTGGTTTGTATCCGGTTCTTGCGGAATTCTTTGTCTATTCAATTCTTTGTTTGTTTATTGGCTACTCGCGGATGATGAACAGTCCGACGCCGTTCGGGCTGAGCTGGGGATTTGATTGAGTTCAGTTATGAGCAGCCTTGCTCGTGGCTGCGTCTTGGTGCTCCTTCATGAACGTTTCCGCCTCCTTCAGGCGGCGCTTCACGTCTTCGGCCTTTAACGCTTCGGTCAGCACGCGGACCTCTGCTCCATTCAGAATGTTGGGCGTCGCGCTCTTTTTGCCGGTGTAGATCTCGTACATGTCAGCGACCGTCCAGTTGTCGTTGCGCAGGGTGTCAAGCGGGATGCCGTCGGCTTTCAAATTTGCCAGCGGGTTTCGTCCCCACGCATGCCGGTAATACACGGGCTCCGCTACGAGCGGGCTGGACAGCACGATGACGCTGCGGTCGCCTTTGTCGCCCCATTCGGCTTTGGCGGGTTGGAATTTTCCGTCCTTCCCGGCAATGGCGAACCCGAGGATGGGTCCGTCGTTGTGGGTGCCTACTTCGAATGGAACCATTTTCAGGATGATTTTACCGCCTTCCACCCGCATCTCCTTGCTCATCGGTGGCAGCCATCGGATACCGCTGGACAGCCCGTATTGTGTCACCAACGCCCACCCGGCTATGCGCTCGCCGACCGGAATTTTGATCTGTGGATGATACCAGGCCCGGCGTTGATCGAAACTGCTGGCGAATCCAACGTTCTTGTCGCCGGCTTCCTGGAAGTCGAGGAAGGTCTTGTATTGGACTTCACGAATGTAGATCCCTTCGTCCGCGATCATCTCGAGGTAGTTATCCAAGTCTTGCGGATCCCCCGCGGTGCAGAGCGAGATGATGCCAAAAGGCATTTTGGGGTCATTGAACGCCGTGCGCCACGCCTCAATCATTTTGGTAAAGACCTGATAATACATCACGTGACCATTCGGCACCATCGCGTTGTTGAAGCCCTGATGCCAGATGGCGCCCTTGATCTGGAAGCCAGCCAGCGGCGCAATCATGCTGGCGTAACAGTTGCCCGGGCGGTTCATGTCCATAGCAGGACCAGGTCGCAAATCGGATGGCGGGGTGCTGTTTGCCGGAATCTCCTTCTCCCTGCCTTGTGCCTTCATGCTGGCCACCCAGTCATGGAACTGCTTGATCCTTGCTTCGAGGTCTTTCTGCGGATTGAATGCCACGACTTGCTTGTCCCAGTCGGACAGCACGGCTTTGACCTCCGGCGTGTCGATGGTCTTCAGCAGCTCCAGCGGCAGCCACGCCTCAATGCACGTGCCGCCTCGTGACGTATCAATCACTCCGATCGGAATTTGCGTCGCCATGTGAATCCGTCGGGCAAAGATGTAGCCGATGGCGGACATCTGGCTAACCGTCGCCGGGGAACAGACATCCCAATATCCCTGCCGATAGTGCTCCGATTCCCAATCGCTCCACTGATACAGACATGGAAAGGACTTCTTGTAATCAGGGCCATTCAGCTGCGGGACGGTGAAGAGGCGGATGTTCTTGAAATTGGCAGAGGCGATTTCGAGTGAACCGCCATCAACCTTGTAGATCGGAAACTCCATATTGCTCTGTCCGCCCAGCAACCAGACATCTCCGATGAGGATATTCTCCAGCTTGATCGTCTTGGCTTTGCCCTGGACGACCAACCGGTGCGGCTCGGAACTGGCAGGCAGGGCCGGCAGCTCGACTTTCCACGATAGATCGGCCGCCGCCGTGGCCGACTGGGTCTGGTCGCCAAAGGTCACACTCACGTTCTCACCGGGCTCCGCCCAGCCCCAGATCCGGATCGGCTTGTCGCGTTGAATCACCATGTCGGACTGAAACAGATTGTGCATACATAACCCGGCCCCGATGGCAGGGACATCAATGCGATCCTTTCCGCGTTCCAATTTCTCTTCGGCCCCGGCCTGCGACAAAACCAGCAGCGAGATCAATCCAGCCAGCCATGCGGTGTAGCGTATCCTCTTCATGTCAGTTTTAATCCTTTCAGTTTTTCAGTTTCGTTCAATTCGGATGAGTTCCAGGGTGTCCGTCGAGGCTTCAATCGCAGCGATCGTATCGCGGACGCACTTGGCCTTCATGAGCATCAGCTCCTTAGGAAAGTCTTTTTCATCCTTTTCGAAGAAGTCGGCAATCTTGGTCAGTTCCGGAATGGCCGCCTTGGCGTGGGTGCCGTAGGTGAGGAGGATCTCCATAATTTCCGGCGTCCGCCCCTCGCTCCACCATTGATTCTGATCGAGGGTGTATTTCACACAGGCGCTGATGCCTTCCTCGATGTGGTGTTTGGCCAGGATGCGGAGCCCCTCAACGCGGATCTCGTCGGCAAACATTTCGCCGCTCGGCGCCGGTTCGATTATTGCATGGCGGATGGCGGGAAGCAGTGGCTTGATTTGCTCATAGCTCAACTGCTGAAGGATGCCACCGATTTCGCCGCGTGCGCGACCGTCCTGGTTTTGCAGTCCGGCGACCACGGCTTTGCGGAGCAAGGCCTGGTCCACGCCGGCGAGTGACTGTTTCAGCATCTTTCCAAAGACAGAGAAGCATAGATAGCGTTGCTCCATGCCGCGCGGATCTTCGGCAGTGGGTTTCTGGGCGAGTCGTTCCAGCAGGATCGGCACCGTGGACATGGCGGGGGCACCTATGCCCGACAATGTCTCGGCGGCTTTGATGCGCATCCAGAGGTCGCGGTGTGAGAGGAGTTTTGTCAATTCCGGCACGGCGGGGGCAGCGGCACCTCCCAACTGAGCGAGCGCATCGCAGGCGCCGTAGCGGGGTTCCAGACGCGGGGCGGAAAGCA
>JAFGRP010000174.1 GCA_016935075.1 Deltaproteobacteria bacterium
GATCATCGGCGTCGTCCTCAACGGCCTCAAGGCGGAAATCAGCCCGGATTACGAATATCACGATAAATACTACTACTATTACGGCAGTGAACGGAAAAAAACTCTCACCGTATGGGAAAAAGTATTGTCCTTGTCGGGAATGGATAAAAAAAATGTGAAGGATCCTCCCGAAAAATCGAGTAGTGCAAAGAAAGAAAAAAAAAGACCGCAACGGGTTGCCGATGGCAAGTCCGGCGCCAGGTCCGGAGTTTTGAGGATTGGCCTATTGCTTCTGGCGCTTGGTTTGCTGATCGCAGGTCTATATTGCCCGGAGATGATTGGCAAGTTCGTCCATGTTTTGGAAAAACCGGACGATGTCATCGTGAAGCCCCCTTCTGCAAAGGTTCAAACGGCTCCGATACATGCTTTGCCGCCTAATACTGCTGTTGATCCGGGTGCTGCCGTATCTTATTCCCAACAGGGGGCATCCGTGATGGTGGGAGGGAAAAATGCAGAAGAGCGGGAAGCCGCTATAACCATGGCGCAGGATACACCGAACCTGCCCTATACCATTCAGGTGCGTGCCACGCAGGATGTTCGTGTAGCCAAAAATACAGTCGATGCTTTAAAACGACAAGGCCATGACGCCTTCAGCGAAATGGTCGATATTGAAAAAAAAGGCATGTGGCACAGAATATTTATCGGCCGCTTTGCCTCTGAGAATGAAACCCGGCAGTACGTCGAGACAAAAAAAATTGCAGCCGTTTATCCGGACTTCATGATCCGTCAGGCCACGAAAATGGCCGGCAAGGATTCAGAAAACAAGGATAACCCCTCAGAAAAGAAACCCGTGCCGCGATGAACCTTTTCAGGCGACGACATGTTCGATACAGGAAACCCGGGACGCCATTAATGTGGATGGCGATCATATTGATTGTGGTGGTTATTCTTGCCGCCGTTCTGGGATTGGGAGGAGGCGCCATCAATTTCATAGAGAAATACTTCGGTTATCGGGACGATTCATACCGGCCAATGGATACGGACCGACAAACCACTGATCTATTACAAGAGCGATCCCAATCAACCCATCCATCCGGACGATAATGTTTAGAGCGGAAATCGACAGCAGAGCCATTCTTCCCTTTTTGGCGGTTATTCTGGTAACCCTCATCGGAGGGATGTACCTGCCCCAGATCTCGATCGGCGTCGCTTTCGCCGTTGTCGGGGCCATTATCCTGGCATTGATCTGTTTCGTGAGTCCGGCTCTCGGTCTCTACATTCTCATCTGTGCCATGTTATTGGGACCGCAATTCGGGACCGGGGGCCTGACGGGAGAAGGGGTGCGCAGCAGGGGCTTGACGTTGCGCCTGGATGATTTTCTCCTGCTGGTCATCGGGTTCAGTTGGTTTTTAAGCACGGCCGTCCATAAAGAGCGGGGTCTGTTTCTCAAGACGCCCCTGAATCGTTATATCGCATATTATTTCATTGCATGTCTTGTTTCCACGTTGATCGGATATATGATGGGACGGGTCAAGGGTATAGCGGGCATCTTTTTTGTTCTTAAATATTTTGAGTACTATATCGTCTATTTCATGGCTGTTAATTATTTGAAAGAAAAAAAGCAGATGGAACGCCTGGTCTTCATGATGCTGATCGTCTGCATGGTTGTTTGTGCGATCGCGATCTATCAGATTCCTTCCGGCGTTCGCGTGTCAGCGCCTTTCGAAGGAAAAGAAGGCGAACCCAATACCTTGGGTGGTTATCTGTTGTTGATGCTGTCCGTGGTCATGGGACTTTTATTTAATAATTACGGCACAAAAAAACAGAAAATCTTTTTAGGGACACTCGTTTTTTTCATTTTGATCACCCTGGCCGCAACCCTTTCCCGAAGTTCCTGGCTGGCACTGGGACCGATGCTGCTGGCCCTGATCTGGTTCAGCCAAAGAAAAGCTGTGGTGATCATCCCGCTGATCTTCCTGGTGATCATATCCGCCTTTCTGTTACCCACGGCCGTGAAGGAGCGGGCATTATACACCTTTACCCAAAAAGCTGAAGAGGGCCAGGTGAAGGTGGGGGGGGTCCGCATCGATACCTCCACGTCCGCCCGCCTGAACTCATGGAAAAACGTTCTGACAAGGGATTTCATACAACAGCCCTTGATCGGCTATGGCGTTACCGGGTATTCTTTTATTGATGCCCAATATCCCCGAGTTTTGGCGGAGACCGGCATCTTGGGGATGTTTTTTTTCATCGTCCTGCTGGTCGCCATTTACAGAAACGCCGTTCAAACCTGGCGACGATATGCAGATGATCCTTTCTTTCTGGGCGTTTCCACGGGCTTTCTGGCCGGTTTTTTTGCTATGCTCACCCATGCCATCGGGGCGAACACATTCATCATTGTCCGGATCATGGAGCCATTCTGGTTTCTGACGGCAATCATTATCATGATTCCGCAGATCGCGCCGTCATCCCAGACGGAAATGACGGTCTCCAAGTGACAAGTTGGTTATTTTGAGCGATAATAGAACAGGCCATCCGGCTTTGTCGATGATGGCGCTCCTCTGTAATTCAAGGGGCGGAGCTGTATCATCAACCATGCAAAGCCGTGCCATTCGCGTCGCAGATTCGGACAAACGCCGCAGGATCGGCTTGCCATGGAACACATGACCGACAGATCATCCACATATTTGCAGGAAACCATCCTCATTATCGAACCCGGTCGCACGGAGAAAAACTACTGGGCCGATCTCTGGCGCTACCGCGAACTCTTTCTGATCCTGGCCTGGCGGGATATTGCCGTCCGTTACAAGCAAACCGTCATCGGGATTCTCTGGGCCATCCTCCGGCCGCTTCTCACAATGGTCGTCTTCACGGTTATTTTCGGACGCATCGCCGGGCTTCCCAGCGACGGCGGCGCCCCCTACGCCCTGATGGTCTTTGCGGCCATGCTGCCCTGGTCCCTCTTCTCGAACGCGCTGAGCGAATCCTCCAACAGCCTGATCGGAAACGCCAACCTGATCGGCAAAATCTACTTCCCCCGGATGATCGTTCCGGCGGCCACCCTTGTCACGGCGTTCATCGATTTTCTCATCAGCTTGGCGATCCTCCTCGTCATGATGGTCTGGTATCAATTCGCTCCCGGATGGCAAATCGTCTTGCTGCCGGCCTTCATCATCCTGGCCCTGTCGGCCAGTCTGGGCCCCGGCCTCTGGATCACGGCCCTGAACGTCAAATACCGCGATTTCCGCTATGTGATCCCCTTTGTGGTGCAGTTCGGCCTCTACATTTCCCCGGTCGGCTTCAGCAGCGGTGTCATCCCGGAGAAATGGCGGTTCCTTTACAGCCTTAATCCCCTGGTGGGGGTGATCGACGGCTTCCGCTGGTGCATCCTCGGCGGCAACAGCCCGCTTTATCTTCCCGGATTCCTGTTGAGCCTGGCCGTTATCGTCTTTTTTCTGTGGCTGGGCGTTTCACGCTTCCGGAAGACTGAAAAAACCTTTGCCGATTTGATATAGAAGAACCATGTCCGATTCTGTCATTAAAGCGGAGAATCTTGGAAAACGATACACCATCGGCCACCAGACCGGGAAGGGCGACCGGGCGACATTCCGGGAAGCGCTGCTCCGGCACATGCGGGATCTCTGGAACAAAACCCGGGACCTGGCTCAGGGAAAACCGATCATCCAGGGTGACACGCAGGAAGAGGTGTGGGCCCTCAAGGGCGTGAGTTTCGAGATCCGGCGGGGCGAGGCCGCCGGCATCATCGGCCGCAACGGGGCAGGCAAGAGTACGCTGCTGAAGATCTTGAGCCGTATCACCGAGCCGACAGAGGGACGGGTGACCATCAAAGGCCGCGTCGCCAGCCTTCTGGAGGTGGGAACCGGTTTCCACTCGGAACTGTCGGGGAGGGAGAACATCTACCTGAACGGGACGATACTGGGCATGACCCGGGCCGAGATCAAACGCAAATTCGATGCGATCGTCGGCTTCGCCGAAGTGGAGAAATATCTCGATACCCCGGTCAAACGTTATTCCAGCGGCATGTACGTCCGGCTGGCCTTCGCCGTTGCCGCCCATCTGGAGCCGGAAATCCTCGTTGTCGATGAGGTTCTGGCCGTCGGGGACGCTGAATTCCAGAAGAAGTGCCTGGGAAAGATGGGCGAGGTCGCCAAAGCGGGTCGGACCGTCCTGTTTGTGAGCCACAACATGGGCGCGGTGCAATCGCTGTGTGGAACGGCCTTTCATCTGGAATCGGGTCGCATCGCACAGACCGGCGATTCCAAGACGGTGGTTTCAAACTATCTTTCCGGTTCCGGTCGAAATACCTCGGTGATGAAATGGCGCGACGAATCAGCGCCGGGAAATGAGGATGTCAGATTGAAATCGATCGGTGTTAATACGGGGAACCGTGATGATCGCGGCGTCTATCAGAGCCGAAACAGTATTTTCGTCGAGATGCAATTTACGGTCAATAAGATCCACTCCGCCCTTTGTATCGGTTTCGACCTGCTCAATTCTCAGGGCGAGACCATTTTAAGGAGCTATCAGACGGATATGTCCCCCGCAGACTGGCCAAAGGTCAGACAGGGGGATAATCTCTGGCGTTGCACGATCCCCGGCGGTTTGCTGAACGGCGGAATCTATAATCTTTGCCCGCGGATCGGATTGCACAATCTCAATTGGATTGTCTATCTTGGGACTGTCGTGCAATTCGAGGTCATTCTCGATCATGGCGTTTCTCCTTTTTGGAGTTCCCTGGACAGCCGCAGTCGTCCGGGCATCATCGCCCCTGTATTCAAATGGGAATCCGGGCCCTGATACAGTGACTGAAATGAGAGAAAGCGAAAGTCGCATCAGGCGTTTATTCGGGCACCTGCATCAAGGAACGCTGATCGAACGTATCCGGGAGGAGTGGCGGGCGCATATCAAAGCAAGACGAACCCTTTGGTGGCAGAAACAGACGGGGAAAAGAGAATCTGTCGTCTTCGATCTCCAGCCCGGGCTTAGAATGATGCTCTATTTCGACAGCAGGCTGAGCCGGGAAATCTATTGCGGTTCTTTCGAAAGCAAGGAACGTCAATTCATCAACCGTTATTTGAGGCCGGGAGAAATATTTGTGGATGTCGGCGCCAATATCGGGATGTTCACGCTCATCGCATCGCAAAGGGTTGGTCAACAGGGACGGGTATACGCTTTCGAACCCTGTTCCGTGACCTATTCGCGGCTGGTTGGAAATGTCGATTTGAATGGATTGAAAAATGTGAAGTGTCTTCAGATCGCCCTGTCCGATCGTTCCGGGGAGTCGGCGATGAATGTATCCCTGGACGGGTACGATGCATGGAATTCCTTCGCGCAACCGGCGGCGGGAAATTCGTTTGCCCAAGAAAAAGTATGCGCGGCAAGGTGGGATGACTTTGCGGTAGAGCATCACCTCGCCGGCCGGGCGTCCCTGATGAAAATAGATGTCGAAGGTTGGGAAAGCCATGTCCTGTCGGGCGGTCGGGAATTTTTTGGCAGGCCGGATGCGCCGGTTCTGCAAATCGAATTCACCGACGAGGCCAGTCAATCCGCGGGGACGTCCTGTGAGGCCCTATATCGGCAACTCGAAGCTCTCGGTTATCGAATGTTTATTTACGAAGCGAAAACACGAAAACTGATTCCCGATCCCCTGCGCGAACGTTATCCCTATCTCAATTTGTTTGCGGTCAAACAGCCGGAAGAAGTCCAGGCGAGACTCGAATAGGGCCATTCCTGTCCGTCGAATGCCGGGATCACAACGATGAATGCCACGGATTCGATAAAAGAACTCCTGAAAAGGATCGCACGGCGCTGCGGGTTTGTCGTGCAACGGTACGATCCGCGACATCCGCCGTCAAGATGCTCTCTCCAGAGTTCCATGAGAGTAGCCCACGCAATCGGGTTTGCGCCCGAAACCGTCATTGACGTCGGCGCTGCGCGTGGTTGTTGGTCCGCGGAGGTTTCAACCATCTGGCCGGAGTCTCACTATATTCTGATCGACCCGCTTGAAGAGAATCAAGATGATCTCAAAAGCGTGGGAAAAAAGCTCAAGCATTCGGATTACAGGATAGCGGCGATGACCGATCGTTCCGGGAATCTCACCCTCAACGTTCATGCCGACCTGGAAGGTTCTTCCATATTTTTGGAGCGGGAAGACGGCATCAACGGCATGCCCCGTGAAATCGAATCGCTGACCGTGGACGACCTGGTGTCCGATATGGGCCTTCGACCCCCCATCCTTTTGAAGGCGGACGTTCAAGGGGCGGAAATGCAGGTTATCATGGGAGCGAAGCGGACATTGCCCATTGTGGAGATGATCATCCTGGAGGTGTTGCTGTTCGACATTTATCAGGGGGAAAATCCCCAGCTATTCGATACGGTGTCTTACTTGAAGTCCAATGGTTTTGTGACCTGGGATATCTTCGGAATGGGCTATCGCATGCTCGACGACGCCCTCTGTCAGGTCGACATGGTTTTCGTCCGGGAGGGCGGCCTGTTCCGGGAATTCCACCAGTATGCCAATCGGGACCAACGGCAGGAACAATTGGCTGCCATTAAAAGAGACAATCCCAAACGTTTGAACCAAAGATGACAGCCACACCCAAAATCAGCATTGTCACCCCCTCATACAATCAGGGAGAATATCTTGAGGCAACGATCAAATCCGTTCTCGATCAGGCTTACGAGGGGTTGGAGTACGTCATCGTCGATGCGGGATCATCGGACCGCAGTGTCGATATCATCAGGCATTATGAAAAGAGACTCGCGTATTGGGTGAGCGAGCCGGACGCCGGACATGCCGACGGCATCAACAAGGGTTTCGCACGGACGCATGCCGGAATCATGGGGTGGATCAACAGCTCCGATGTCTATTACCCCTGGACACTGAAAACCGTCGTCCGGATATTTGAAGATCTGCCGGAAGTCAAATGGATTTCGGGCATTCCGACTATTGTATCTGATGGGGCCGTGCCGAAAAGAATCAAAGCCGACCACAGAAACCAATATGACTTTCTCTCCGGTCGTTATAACTGGCTGCAGCAGGAATCCATGTTCTGGCGGAGAGGTTTATGGGACGAAGTCGGGGGGAAACTCAATGCGAATCTGAAGTATGCCTGCGATTTTGAATTGTGGTTAAGGTTTTTCCGAAAAACTTCATTATGCTATGTCGACACGATCCTTGCCGGATTCAGAACCCATGAAAATCAACGCGGCGCCGGCGCCGTGGACGTTTACCGTGCAGAAGCTGCTCAGGCCTTTGCCGGTTTCCGGCGATTTTATGGAAATCGTGACCGCCTGCGGGCTAATTTTATCAGACTGACAAACGGCAGGCAGGGACGGCTATTTAGAGCACTTCTAAGACACTTCGGGCTTATTCGCTGGTATGCCCATCCCCAGATTTTGTTTGATTTTGAGGAGAAGCGATGGGTGTTGGCCAAGGATTCGGGAGCGGATCTGTTCTGATTTGATCGGGCTGGAGATGATCAGAGGTGCTCGTTGGCAAATGACACTGCCGGGTGGTGAATCATGATGGCGGGCCGCGCATCGGTTGACAAAAAATACATTGTCACGATGCGTCATAAAAGGGGGATGCACACCGACGTCTATGAAGACTTCGAAGCGGACCTTATCCGATACACCGGCTGGAAGGCCGTCCGGGGATCCTTCAATATCCTGGAGCGCATTTTTGAAAAATTTTTTCTGCCCCGTCTTCATTATCGGACCTTTCCTTTAAACCTTCCCTCGCTGCATCGCAACAGGATCTACTTCTCATCCCTTTCAGGGATAGAATACATAAAAATCTTTCAACATTATTCGTTTCGCGCAAAACTCAAGGCGATCTACCAGTTCGACTCCTGGACGCATGATAATGCCGTCAACGAAAACGCCTTCCGGTCATTCGGAATCAACATCGCCTTTGTTTCCATCAAAAGGGCTGCCGAGTATTTCAATGCATTGCGGATTCCCGGTTTTAAAGCATACTGGATACCGGAGGCCATTCGCTGCGACCGTTATCGCTGGCTGGATTATGGGGACAAGAATATTGACTTTTTGCAGTACGGGCGGCGCTGGGATTGGATGCACAAACAATTGCTCGCCTTTTGCAAATCAAGGGATCTCCGTTATCAATACCCTCAGGACCGGGACCATGACAAAAGCCAGTTTACAGACAGGGAGGCGCTTCTGGACGGATTGGCCAAATCCAAAATCGCCGTCTGTGTTCCTAAAACGATTACCCATCCTGAGATTCACGATCTCTCCACCGTCACAACGAGATATTTTGAGTGCATGGCTTCGAAATGCCTGATCCTGGGGCATGCGCCCGAGGATCTCATCGCCCTGTCTGGATACAATCCGGTTGTGGAGGTCGATTATTCCGATCCCGTCGGCCAGTTGGAATATCTCCTGGACCACTATCTCGGATTTGTCCCGCTGATTGAAAAGAATTATCGGATGATAAAAGAAGGACACCAGTGGAAAAACAGAATCACGGAGATTGCCAGAATCATTGACAAAGCCAGCGGTTTCGAAGGGATGACATGAAAATCCTCTTCAGCGGACATCATAATCCCCATTTTTTTACCATCACAGAATATCAGGAAAGTGCAATCAGGTCGTTGGGGCATGAACTTGTTGTATTTGAAGATCGACAGCACAGAATTCCGGGAAGGTTGAGGAAACGGTTCAACTTCTTACATAGAATTGATCAAAAAATAATTAGTCGACAACTACTTTCACTTGTCTGGGCCACCATGCCGGACATAGTTATCGTCCAAGGCGGATACAGAGAATTACCGGATACACTGAAGAGGTTAAAAAAATTTGGGACGAAAACAATTTTATGGACAACCGACGCCCCCATATCATTTCAAGTTATCATAGAAACGGCACCACTTTACGATTATATCTTTTGTTTGGGCACTGAGGCCATTGAGTTACTTGATCGGGCTGGCATTAAAGGCGCTCAATGGTTACCGATGGCATGCGATCCCGATTACCATCATCCTGTCAAATGTACACCCGATGAATTGAAAAAATTTGGCAGTGATGTCGTTTTTGTCGGCTCTTACTACCCGGAACGGGCGACGTTGTTTGAGCGCTTGTTAGTGTTGAATTCTTGCGAACTTGCGATATGGGGACCAGGCTGGAATGCCCTGCCAGCTGCTTCCCCATTGCGAAAACATATAAGGGGTCTCCATATCCGTCCCGAAGAATGGCTGAAGATATACAGCGCCGGTAAGATTGTCCTCTCTGCACACTATCATGACCCGCAGGGAGTGATTCCCGTTTATCAGGCCAGCCCCCGGGTCTTTGAGATCATGGCCTGCGGGGCCTTTCAGCTTTGCGACGATCAACGGGATGTGTTCGCGCTCTTCAAAGACGGGCAGGATCTTGTCAAATTCTCGGACGGGAAAGATCTGGTTGCCAAGGTGAAATATTATCTCGACCATCCCGAAGAGAGAAAGGCGATTGCATCGCAAGGCAGGAAGACGGTGTTGGCCCGTCACACCTATCGGGACCGCGTCAGGGAATTGTTGGCAAAGATTGGCCATGATGTCTGAAGCGGGCAGCTTCATGCAGCCGGTGAATGTTCTCCACGCCGTGGAAGACCTGAAGATCGGCGGTATGGAACGGGTCATCGCTTCGATCGTCACGGGACTCGATCCTGTAAAATATGCCGCCCATGTTCTCTGTCTGACCCGAGGCGGAACCGTGGCCGATGAATTGATCAGACAGGGGGTCCCCGTCACGATTCTGGGGCTCGACAACTATCACCGTCCCGGTCAACTCCTCGCCCTGTGCCGCTGGCTGCGAGGGAATAACTGCCATATCCTCCACACCCACGGCTATTTTGCAGGCGTTTTCGCACGTATTGCCGGTTTATGGGTGGGGGTTCCCCACATCATCACCCATGTGCACAGCGCCTACGTGGATTACCAAAGTAAAAATCGCTGCATGGAAAAGGTCCTTTCGTTTTGGACCGACAGGGTCATCTGTGTGTCGCGGACGGTGCAGGAATGGGTGGTTGAAGCCGAAAGGATCGACAGGGGAAAAACATGCGTCATTTACAACGGCGCCGGTCTCAACTTCCCCGACCGGCCCAATGGATTCGTCTCTACGGCATTGCGGCGCACCTTGGGGATTCCGGATTCCGACACGGTCTTCACGGTCGTCGCCTCCCTCACATCCAACAAGGGTCATCATGTCTTGCTGGAAGCGTTCAAAAGCGTGCTGGCCGCGCATCCTGACGCGACGCTTCTGGTTGTCGGAGACGGCCCCCGGCGGACCGAGATTGAAACCCGGGCCCGGCAGTTGGCGATCGATCGAAAAGCCATCTTTACGGGCCTGCGAACCGATATCGATGCATTGCTGGGGATATCGGACGTATGCCTCTTGCCTTCCCAATTCAGGGAGGGACTCGGGTTGGCATTGATCGAGGCGATGGCAACGGGTCTTCCCGTTATCGGCACGCGCATCGGCGGCATCCCCGAGGTGATCCAGGACGGTGAAAACGGCTTTCTGGTCCCGCCCGGAAATCCTGGAGCGTTGGCCGACGCCATGATACGTATTGCGAAAGACCGGGATTTAAAAATCCGTATGGGGAGACGAGGCCGACAGATTTATGAAGAAAAGTTCTCCCTGTCCGAAATGATCCGGCAAATTGAAACCCTTTATGCCCTTTTGCCGGAGGATCAAAACCATGCCCTCACATACTAAAAACATCCTCTTCTGCTCAACCTTCGGCAACCTCCGCTGGGGCGGACAGAAGAGCCTTTACCATCTGGTCACCCGGCTGGATCGAACAAAATATCGGCCGGTAGTGTTGTTGCCGACGGAGGAGGATTTGGCGGAGATGCTGCGCGGACAAAAGATGGAGGTCGTGATTCACGAACTGCCTCCGATTGGGTTGATCGCTCCCTTTGCGTGCCTGTTGTCCGTCAGGTATCTTTTCAGGCTGATTGAAACCCACGATATCGCGTTGATGCACACGGACGGCCCCAGGAATACGCTCTATGCGGGGCTCGTCTCTTGGTTGAAGGCTATCCCCGTCGTATTCCATGTCCGCGCTTCCGACCGGGACCGCTATGACCGGATCATCTACAGATGCTCGGATCGAATCGTTCTGGTCGCCGAAGCACTGAGGGACCGCTTTGATTGGGTGAACGATAACAGCAAGTTCAGGACGATTTACAACGGCGTGGATTTGAAACAATTCGAAGGGCCGACACCCGCGTCTATCGCCGTCGAGGTCCAAGCCCTTTCAGGAAAGGAGGTGATGATCGTTTGCGCCGGTCGGGTCGAACCACAAAAAGGGCAGTATAATCTTATCGAGGCCTGTGCAAAGCTGAAAGACGCAAGGATTCCTTTTCAACTTTTATTGGCAGGGGACGTAACAGATGAAAAATATCTGGCAACGTGTCGAAATAAGGCTATGGAACTGAAAATCAATGATCGGATAACCTTTTCCGGCCATATCGAAAATATGCCTGATGTGTTGTATCGAACAGACATCTTTGTGTTGCCGTCCATCCATGGCGAGGCCTTCTCCAGGGCGATCATCGAAGCCATGGCCGCGGGCAGGCCGGTGGTGGCCACCGATGTGGGCGGCGCCCGGGAGGCTATTGAAGAGGGCGTTTCCGGCTTCATTGTTCCTCCGGCAAATCCCGCCACACTGGCGGAAAAGATCCTTCTGCTGGCCCGTGACGCGTCGGTCCGACGAAAGTTTGGTGCGGCAGCGAGAAAGCGGGTTGAAGAGCGCTTCACGATAGAAAGAAATGTTCGGAAAACGGAGCAGGTATATGCGGAACTCTTGAGGACCGTCGTATCATGAAGGACAAGACGACCATATGCAATCTCTGTGGAGCGGTTCACTTCAATGTTGTCGAAGACAGTGAAAAACCCTTTTATGTGCTGAAGTGTATCCGCTGCGGGCTTGTTTTTGTCGATCCGGTTCCAGAACCATCCTTCCTTGAGGCACATTACGATGCGGATTACTATGCGGACTGGATGGGGCCGCAGCAGGAAAAACGCCTCCGGATGTGGCGAAAGAGGCTGGATACGATAGAGAAACGCTCGCCCAAGGGACGACTCCTGGACGTGGGTTGCGCCACAGGCACTTTCCTTCAATTGGCACAAAAGAACGGCTGGGAAGTCGAGGGAACGGAATTGTCACCGTATGCGGTATCGTTTGCAAAGAATCTCCTGAACGCCAATATTTTTTGCGGCCACCTGATGGATGCAGGGTATGAAGAGGCGTCTTTCGACGTGGTCACGTTCTGGCATGTCCTGGAACATCTCTCCGATCCGATGCGCTACCTGCAGGAAGCACATCGGATCCTCAAACCGTCCGGGCTCCTGGTCATTGCCGCCCCCAACGTCAACGATTACATCATGAAGATCTCATACAGGATTGTGAAACGACGCCCGCTGAAGCTGTTTTTCAGGACCGACCGGGAGATTCATCTCTTTCACTTTTCAGCGGATACCTTGCGATTATATCTGAATAAAACGGGATTCCGATGCACCGGTATTTTCCCGGACAACGGCATCACCGAACCATCCAAAAGGGTGGTCCATGCCGTCGGCGTGGCCCTCTACCATGTGACGGGGTTGAGATTCTTCAACGCCCTGGAGGTCCATGCGATTCGCGTTTGAAATCCGGATAAAGGTTGTAATCAAGACAATCTACCTGACGGCCAGAAGGTATGCGCTCAGAGGACTCCATCTCCTCCTTTCTCGTGAAAAATCCATCCCTGTTTCCGAAAGTCTTCGGACCATTCTTTTTATTCGTGTGGACAGGGTCGGGGATATGGTCCTCTCCACTCCGGCCTTTGAGGCGATAAAGGCCGCATTCCCCCGGGCTCAACTCACGGTGATGGCATCGAAGGTGAATATGTCCATCCTGAAATACAATCCCCATGTGGATGAGGTGATCGTCTATGACCGCTCTGCGATCCTGACTGAAAAGATTCACTTTTTGAAGGGTTTACGGCGGCACCATTTCGATCTGGCCATCGATCCCTGCGACGACTATGAATTGGAAACGGCCTGGATCGCCTGGATGAGCGGTGCAACTTATCGGATAGGTTATGCGGCATATGGCCGGGAGATCTTTTTAAATGGACCGACGCCAAAAATCGAGGCAGAAAAGCATTTCATCGATGTCACACGCGATCTTTTACGATTCATCGGTGTTACATCCGATCATTACCATCCACTCATTTATCTGGATGAATCCGAACAGGTGTGGGCAACAAAATGGCTTAAGGAAAAGGGACTGCAAGACAAGATGCTCATCGCGATCCATCCGGGGGCACATTACGAAACGCAGCGTTGGCCGCCGAAATACCACGCCGAGCTGATTCGTTTAATTCGTGATCGCACGAAGACCGAGGTCATCCTGTTCGGAGCCCCGGCGGACGCCGGCCTGATTGCGAAAATCCAGGACATGGTTCAAAAACCCGTTCATGTATCCATTGAATCCGATATCCGGCGCTTCCTGGCTCTCCTGTCCCGTTGCAGGATGCTTGTGTGCAACAATTCCGGGCCGCTGCATTGCGCCGCGGCACTCCATGTTCCCACCATTTCTTTCATGGGCCCCACAGCCAAAGAACGTTGGATGCCTATCGGAGACATGCATCACGTTTTGAGAATCGACGACCTGCCCTGCATAGGCTGCAATATTGGCACCTGTAAAATCAAGACCCACGATTGCATGAGATTGATCCGGCCGGAAAAAGTGCTCCAGATTATAAGCGAGAAAATCAATGGTTGAAAATCGTCACATGATATACTTTTCGCAGGATTGTTGTTCACTATTACGACAACCTGAATTTCATGCCTTTGACATCATCCATGACCTTATCCGGATCGTTCGTGATTTTATCCCTGAACAGCCAGCCGATATACAGAGCTATGAATTGTCCGTGAAGATCGTGAGGCACCCCAAATTTTTCGAGTATTGCTTTCGTGCAGTCAATGTAAGCGGCATTACGCGACAATTTTTCAAGCCGTTTGATGACGACAGCACCTTGCATCGGGTGTCTACGCGCATTTATCACAAGATTTCGCAATAGGAAATCGTACCAGTTCAAAACAGCGGGACCTATCCGAGCGTGTTCAAAATCGAGCAATATGATTTTATCCTCCTCTTTGTACACAATGATGTTCCCGGAGTTCAAATCGCCATGTATTATCTGGCTCTTTTGAAGAAAGGAATGTAACTCCGGGCTCAATCCGTTTTCCCGAACAATATCCGCAAGGTTTTCCCTGATGTCAATTTTTTCAAAGATACTAGGCATATCTTCCGATTTGACATTGAGTTCGCCAAACATTCCCATGATGTGGACAAGACTCCTGACACAATGACGTTTCTTTATGTTTAGTTGCCTACCCGGAACTGCATCTGTCAGCGTTATCGGACCATGTCCGGTTTCGTAAACGTTTGAATAAAGGCAGTGGCCGGCCAGCGATGGAGAATTCTTTCTGATATATTCTACGCAGATTTGCGATATTCCGGCTTTCGTCCGTGCCCTGTCGCTGATTGGTATTGAACATTTCCGCCTGATTTTACCGGAATGCCTGTCAACAATGAATATCCCCGCATTTCTGACGGTTACAACGACAGCCATGCCGGTTTCCCGGGCGTCACCTAATTTGATTAAGGACCCTGCCTTTCTTATTCCTATCAGCGGCGGATTTGATTCAGACGCCATGATTATCCATGATGGAGAAAAAAACGATGCTGCCAGATTCATGAGCGTTACGGAAATGGTCCTAATTTTATCTGGAAGATTTGAAAACCACGAGGCTGTGTTAAACGACGAAGATAAAATTGAAGCAAACAGAAAGTGTATTGCACCAGGGCCGTGTAAAGATATCAGATATCTTGCATTTCTGTAGCTTGGATGCACTCCGAAACAAAGGGTTTGTTTCAGTCCGCATTCGTCAAGCAGTTTCAATAAAGCATGTCGCGAGTGTGTAATGGCTCTGAATTCATTTTTCTTGATAATCCTGTGATATATACGCGCTACATGTCTGGGCAGGATTGAAACAAAACGAAGCCCTGTGTGCTCTTCGTTATATCCGAGAAAATATTGAAGGCCGAACCTGTTTTCAATCGCCAAGCATAAGGTTCCGTCAGGTTTAAGAACGCGTTTGATTTCAAGTAAAGCTTTTTTTTGTAAAGTTTCCGGGGGTTCGTTATCCGTAATAGTCCCGATCCATTCCAAAACGCCGTTAAGCACAACCACATCGAAGAATTTGTCTTCAAAGGGCATAGATAAAATACTTCCCTGAACCGCATGCACGTTTTTATTTTTATTCTGGGCCGCTCTTATATTTATAAAATGAAGCCCGTCAATCTGGGTGTCAAGCGCGTAAGTGTCGTCAAATTCGCGCGACAGCCAGAATGTTAAACCACCCCATCCGCACCCGCAGTCCAATGCCCTGCCTTTTGGCGAACACAGGATTGAAAGCGGAAATCGTTTACGGCCGGAAATCCAATCGGCACGGTCCGGGTCCATGTCTTTTAACGACTGTTCCCAGCCGAGCAAACGGGCGTTGTCGAGTATTGTGCCGGACGAATTCTTGTCCGGTATGCTCCATGCGCTTGTATTGCCTGCGAAGCAGGGAATGCCGCTATTAACGGGATAAGAAACGCCGCATTGCGCGCATGACAAGGAATCGACACCGGGCTCAAGCCTGTGCTTGCAGGAGGGACATACAAATTCGTTGTTGGCAGCATTGTTAATGGTTGAATCAACAGGTATATTCATAAACTTATTATAATTATTTGCCTTGTAAACGTCAATCACAAGATAATGAGAATCCTTTTTGTTTCAGATGTTTCGATCCAGGCTGTGATCGGCGGCGCCGAGCGTGTGCTTTATGAGCAGGCCGTCGGTTTGCAGCGACGGGGTCACGAAGTCCATATCCTCACGCGGCATCTCCCGGAACATCGGACCGATCAGGAGACCCTCGAAGGCGTCCGCGAATGGCGTTATGACATCAATCCTTCAAGCGGCACCTCCTTCTTGATCTCCACTTTCAGGAATGGTGCGTTCCTGTTCGGGCGGTTGCAAAACGAATACGCTTTTGACTGCATCAACGGACATCAGCCCTTTTCCGCCTGGGCCGTCCGGCGCTCCTCCGCGGCCCAGGGGATTCCTTTTGTTTACACCTGCCATTCCCTCTCATTCGAGGAATACATTTCCCGCCGTAAAAAACCATCGGGCTTTCTGGGACAGGGTCTTGATATCTTCAACGCCTTTCTTCGCAGGCAGATCGAAAAGCGGGCTTTTGCCGCCGCCGATCAAATCATCGCCTTGAGCGAATTCACACGGAATAAGCTTATGGCCGTCTATGGAATCGCCGAGAACCGCATATTGATTATTCCGGGTGGAGTGGATATCCGACGTTTCCATCCGATGAGCGGCCGCAAGACGGTCCGAAACAATTTAGGCCTTCCCGTCGACCGCTTCATCCTGCTGACTGTTCGCAATCTCGTACCCAGAATGGGTCTGGAAAACCTCATCGAAGCCATGCGGGCCATTACCCGGGCCATCCCCGATATCTGTCTGGTCATCGGCGGGGTGGGTCCACTGAAGGCATCCCTCATTCGGCAACGTGACGATCTTAAATTGCAGGACCATATCTTCTTTACAGGTTTCATCCCCGAGGCGGATCTCCCCGATTATTACCGTTCCGCAGATGTTTTCGTCCTCCCAACGGTCGAACTGGAGGGATTCGGTTTGGTGACGGTCGAGGCGCTGGCATCCGGAACCCCCGTCCTGGGAACACCCGTGGGCGGAACCCGGGAGATCCTCGGCCGATTAGATAAAAACTATCTTTTCAGGGATAGCAGTCCGGCCGCTCTGGCGGAATTGATTACCGAAACATCCCGGCGGTTTATGGAAAACCATGAACGATGGGAAGCGGCCTCCATGCAATGCCGGCAGTTTGTGGAACAGCACTACACATGGGAGAAGAATATCACCGATCTCGAAAAGGTTTTAGAACATGTGCGGCATCTGCGGAAAACTTGATTTCTCCGGTGCGCCGGTCGGAGAAGATCTGCTGCGGCGGATGACGGACCGGCTGGTTCACCGGGGGCCGGACGATTCCGGCGTCTATATGAGCCATCGGGGCGGTGTCGGCTGCGGCCTTGGCCATCGGCGGCTGAGCATCATTGACCTGTCGGCGGCCGGCCGCCAGCCCATGGCCAACGAAGACAAAACCGTCTGGATGGTCTTCAACGGGGAGATATACCACTTTACCGCCCTGCGGAACGATCTGGAGAAAAAGGGCCATCGGTTCGCCTCCCGAACCGACAGCGAAGTGATCATACACCTCTTCGAGGAAGAAGGGTCGGCCGGCGTCGCCCGTCTCGTCGGGATGTTTGCCCTGGCCCTCTGGTTGGAAAAAACGCGGACCCTCGTCCTGGCCCGAGATCACATCGGTATCAAACCGCTCGTCTACTACTGGGACGGCAAACGCTTTCTCTTCGCCTCGGAGATCAAGGCCCTCCTCGCCGATCCATCCGTCAAAAAAGAGATTGACCTGGAGGCACTGGACCTCTACCTCAGCCTGAATTACATCCCCGCCCCCCATACGATCTTTAAACACATCCGTAAGCTCCGCCCCGGCCATACCCTGACGGTCTGCGATGGTGTCCTCAGGGAAGAGCGATTCTGGGATATCTCCCCGGTGATGACTGCCGACGTACTGGAGGTTCGTGATTTTGAGCAGACCAAGGCGGCCCTCTTCCGCACCCTGGAGGAGGCCGTCAGCGGCCAGATGGTGGCCGACGTCCCACTCGGGGCCTTTTTGAGCGGCGGCATCGACTCGAGCGTCATCGTCGGTTTGATGGCGCGAAACGCCTCCCGGCCGGTGAAGACCTACGCGATCGGCTACAAGGATATGCCGCTGTACGATGAAACCTCCTACGCACGGGAGGTTGCCGCATTCCATAAGACGGAACATCACGAAATCATGCTGGGTTCGCAGGAGATCGTCGAGACGGTTCCCGCCGTTCTCGCCTCCTTCGACGAGCCGTTTGGCGACTCTTCTGCCGTGCCTGCCTATGTGGTCGCCCGCGAGACCGCCCGGGACGTCAAGGTTGCCCTCTCCGGCGACGGCGGTGACGAACTTTTCGCCGGTTACCGCATGTACAAAGGCGAGGCATGGTACCACCGGTATTGTCTCTTTCCCCGATTCTTCCGTGCGGGACTTATAGAGCCGGCCATCCGTTCCCTTCCCGATTCCCGCGATCAAAAATACGCTGAACGGATCCGGCGGATCAAAAAATTTATCCGTGGGGCGAAGGAAACATTCGCGGAACGCTTCTACGCCTGGAATGAACTGTTCAGCCGGGAGAACCGGGATCTTCTTCTGACCGACGGATACCGGACGGATGGAGCATTGGCGCAGGAATTGTTCGACGGCGCCCTGAACCATTTGCCGGCCGATCCTATCAACCGGATGCTTTACGCCGACCTCCAGATCTCCCTGCCGGCAGACATGCTCTGGAAGGTCGATATGATGAGCATGCAGCATTCCCTCGAGGTCCGGGTCCCCCTGCTCGACCCCCGGGTCTGCGAACAGGCTTTCCGGATCGGGGGCAAATGGAAGATCCGACATGGCCGCAGCAAATATATCTTCATCGAAACATTCAAGGACATTCTTCCAAAATCGCTGCACCACCGGCCCAAATGGGGCTTCGAGATGCCCGTCAGCAAGTGGTTGAAAACAGACCTCCACGACCTTATCGCGACCCATCTTTCCCGGGAAATAATTGAGAAACAGGGGATCTTTCACTACCCCGTCATTGAAAACCTGGTCGCCGATCTGATGCGAAGCAGGAGGGACACCGCCTGGCAGATCTGGAATCTGATCGCCTTTCAGGCCTGGCATGAATCCACCATGCAATAAAATCAAAGTGATGCACATCATCACCCGTTTCGACAAGGGCGGCTCGGCGGAAAACACCTTCCTGACGGTCTGCGGTCTCGACACGACCCGCTATGATGTCAGTCTCATCACGGGGGCGTCCCTTCAGGGGAATTTGGGAGAGAAGGAAAAAGAGTCAGGGGATTCGGAAAACGAAGCGGTGAGGGCCAATATCACCGCTGTACGCGAACAGGGTGTCCGGTTGATCGGCCTCCCCCATCTCATCCGGGAGCTGAGACCCTTCTCTGAACTGTCCGCTTTTTTCTCGCTGATCCGGATCATCCGGCGCGAAAAGCCCCGGATTGTTCATACCCATACCTCCAAGGCGGGGATTCTGGGACGATGGGCGGCCTTCATCTGCCGCGTGCCCGTCATTATCCATACGCCGCACGGCCATGTCTTCTGGGGCTATTTCAGGCCATGGCAAACCCGCCTGTTCATCCTTCTGGAGCGGTGGACGGCCCGGATCACCGACAGGATCGTGGCCCTCACCCCGCAGGAGCGGTCGGATCATCTCCGTTTCCGGATCGCCCCAAAAGAGAAATTCACGGTGATCCACAGCGGCGTCGATTTAACCCGGTTTTATAACACCGTCACGGATATTTCTCAGATGAAAAAAAACTTGAATCTTCCGGGCGGCTCATTTGTTGTGGGCACTTTGGGCAGACTGACGCCCGTCAAGGGTCAAATCCATTTGCTTCGGGCGGCGGTGGAGATCGTCGCGGACAGGCCGGACATATACTTTGTATTTGTGGGAGAAGGCGAGCTTCACGACGATTTGGAGAAGTTTGCCGAGGTTGCCGGTATCATGGAGAACGTAAGGTTTCCTGGCTGGAAATCGGATGTGGCATCGGTGCTGTCTGTTTTTGACATCTTTGTCTTCCCCTCTCTGAATGAGGGCATGGGAAAGGCGATCGTTGAGGCTATGGTGATGGGGAAACCAATTATTGCCAGTGATATTGGCGGAATTTCCGATTTGGTCGTCTCGGGGGAAACCGGCATCCTGGTTCCACCCGCCGGCAGCAACGCCATTGCAGAGGCCATTAAGACCCTTTATGCAAACCCTGAAAAACGAACGGAAATGGGGAAACGGGGACAGGAAAGAGCCGCGGCGTACAGCGCCGAGTCTATGTTGCATAAAATAAAAACGTTATATGAATGTCTTCTTTGATTCATCGCAAAAGATGAAAGAGATGATCGACACAAAAAGGATAGTCTTGACACACAAGCTATAATATGATAACAATTTCAGAAGGATGAATGATTTACGGGGCGTTGGTATTTCAAATTCAGCCTTTCCGAAAGGAATTCGGGCATACGGAAGACGGAAGATAGAAGGTGAAGCGATGAAAAAGTTATTGATCAAGACGGCCGTTTTGGCCGCGATATTGGCCTCCTTGGCAATGACCGTTACGGCCCATGCTGAACCCATCACCGTGGGCAATGATACAGCCGCAAGGGAAGAAGCAGACGGGTGGAGCGATTTTGTCGTTGTCGATAAAAATCATCCGGTATCTCTCGATGGTTGGCTGACGATCTTCAAATATTATGCCTTGGACCAAAGTCCTTTCCGCTTTATACTGATCGATGGAAGCAATACGGTCCGGTGGGTGAGTGAACAAATTACGCCCGCGGGAGAAGGGGTTAATGTGTTTGCCCCCGACAGCGCTGTCGAGGTCAAGGCGGGGTGGAATTTGGGTCTCTATATTGTTGAAACCGGATCAATTCCTTATGAGTCTCATGGCGCTCTTGCCTCCTATACGGCAGAATATTCAGGGCTTCCGGGCGTCGGAAATATATTAAGTTTTACGGGTAGCATCAACCGTACCTATTCCTTTGTGGCTGCCGGCGACACGCAAGTGACGACCCCGCCTACAACCGTGAGCGTTACCGTCGTTCAATACCTGGATGGCGGGCCAGCAACTGCAGCTTCCGCAAACAATACCTATTTCCTGATAAACGATTCCTGGAGCGATCCCAATATCGGTTCAGGCTCCAGCCGTTTTGCCCTTGGTCCGGTTGGTTTGAACACGGACAGTCCTTACCAGGCCGTTACCGCCAGTATGACCGGCGGCGCCTCCTACAACATCAGCGAAGATACAAACCAGTATGCGGTCGGAACAACTTGCGGTAATGGACGGGCATACCGATTGGCCGGCTATACCGTAGGCGATACGATGGCCGAGGCCGCGGCGGCAACTCCCAACCTTATGGAACCGAATCTCACCCTGACGGGGAGCAAATACGTCATAGTCTGGAACAACACCTGTGCACAGGATCAAACCATCGTGGCCGGCAATGACACAAACGGCACAGATATCAGGCCAATCCTGGACACTTTTGGCGATTTTGTGATCATCGATACCAACCATCCGGTATCCGCCAACGGCTGGTTGACGAACTTTCATTATTACGCCGCCAATCTGAACCCCTTCCGTTTTGTTCTGGTTGACGGAAGCGACGTGGTCCAATGGGTCAGCGATGAAATCATCCCGCCGGAAACGGGAATCCAAACCTTTACCGTTTCCGCTCCGGTTCCCGCCCAGAAAGGGTGGAACGTGGGTTTGTATTTCGCGGCGACCGGCAACCTGTATAACGGCACCATCCCCTATGAATACACAGGCGCCCCGGCCTACTATCGGTCGAACTATTCCGGTTCACCGCTGCCGGCGGTGGGCAAAACCCTGGTCTATGAAAACAGCAGCAACCGGATCTACTCTTTCGCGGCCACCGGTGTCACATCCATTCCTCTTCCCGAGACGGTGAGCGTGACCGTCGTCAAATACCTGGACGGGACGCGTGCCGATGCCGCTTCCGCAAACGATACCTCATTCCCGATGCAATCCATTTGGAGTGCCGATAACCTCAATGCCGGTTCCTCCAGTTTCGTTCTGGGTCCGACCGGTGTCAATACCTCAAATTCCTATGAAGCGGTAACGCCTGAAATGACAAGCGGCGCTTTCTACAGCGTCTGGGAAGATACCAGCCAGATGACGGTCGGCATGACATGCGATGGCGACCATTTGTACCGGTTGGCCGGCTATACCACCGGCGAAACGCTTGCGCAGGCCGTTACGGCAAAAAAAACCACCAAGACGCCCAGCTTAAGCAATATAGCCAGTAACCAATACGTCATCGTCTGGAACGAGGCGTGCGAGACCGATGATTGTACGGACGACAATGGCCATCACTACGGGAACGACAAGGGCGACAATCACAAAGACAAATGCAAGGATAAAAAGGATAAAGACAACAAGGATAAATAAGGATCACGGGAACAAGCTTGATGGGCTTGGGTGACCCATTAAAACAGACGATGACTATCTCCCGCAACTTCCTCTCCTCGCTCATCCTTTTTGCAGCAACTTGCCTCTTGCCTGTTTCGCCGCCCCCGGCCTGCGGGCAAACCACGCCTGTGCCCTACGAACAGGTTCCCGCCCTGATGGACCTGCGCACCACCTTCAGCGACGGTGATTACGATCCCGAGGCCCTCGTGCAGATGGCCCTCAGGAAGGGCTTCAGCATCGTCTTTCTCAACGATCATGACCGCATGGTCATGGAATATGGCTTCCCGCCCTTCCGGAATATCGTCCGAAAGAAAGTGGAGCTGAACTCCATCAACAAATCAGGGGCGGATCGATATCTCCGGGTCATCACAGGTCTCCGGAAGATGTACCCGAATGTGATCCTCATCCCCGGCACGGAGAGCGCCCCCTTTTATTACTGGACGGGCAGCCCGTTTGCCGGGACCCTGACCGCCAACGACCATGAACGCCGGATATTGACGATGGGGCTGGAAAAGCCGGAAGACTACGAAACCCTGCCCATTCTGCACAACGGTCTCTCCGGATCCCATATCCGGGCGGTGATGCCCGCGCTTCTGGCATTCATTTTCTGCTTCCTGATCGCCGTCTACTTCCTGTTCAAGAACGGCTGGTGGCGTATTTCCGGGATCTTCCTGGCCATCTTCAGCGCCGGTTTTTTCATCAATACCGTATTCGCCCGACCTTCCCCTTTCGACGCTTACCACGGGAAACAGGGCGCGGCGCCGTATCAGCTCTTTATCGACGCCGTCGGGCAGAAGGGGGGCCTCACCTTCTGGAACTATCCGGAAACACGCTCGGGAGTCAGAAAACTGGGTCCCATTGGGGTGAAAACCCTGCCTTACCCCCATATGCTTCTGGAAACGAGAAACTATACGGGCTTTGCCGCCATTTATGGGGATACGGTCACGATTACGGAGCCGGGAAATGTCTGGGATGTGGTCCTGGGGGAGTACTGTTCGGGATTCCGGAAACGGCCGCCGTGGGGAATCGCCACGGCGGACTTTCATAAGGAAGGGGGTTCCGGCCAGAACCTGGGCGACTTCCAGACCGTCCTTTGGCTGACCGAAAAATCCCCCCGGTCCGTTTTGGAGGCCCTGAAGGCCGGCAAGATGTACGCCTGTCAGGGAAAGTTCCCCAAAATCCCCCGGCTCGACGAATTCTCCGTATCCGCCGCTGAACCGGATACAGTCCCCCCGATGATTTCCGGGGATGAACTCATTCTGGAACGCAATCCCCGTATTCGGATCGCCGTCTCCGGCGGCGTGGCAGGAGCAGGAAAGGAGGTCCGTGTGCGGCTGATCCGTTCCGGGAGTCTCATCCGGATCTTCAAGGGGTCCTTGCCCCTGAATATCGATTACACGGATATTCTGGAGACGCCGGGAGAAAAGATCTACTATCGGATGGACATGACCGGGTACGGGACCATCGTCTCCAACCCGATCTTCGTGAAATTCACCAGATGATCGTTGCCGTTCATCAGCCCCAATACCTGCCCTGGCTCGGATATTTCGACAAGATCGACCGCGCCGATCTCTTTGTCCTGCTCGACACGGTCCAGTTCAAGAAGAACGAGTGGCAGAACCGCAACCGGATCAAAACGGCCAACGGCCCGCAATGGCTGACGGTGCCGGTCACCTATAAATTCCCGCAGCGGATCAGCGAGGTCGGCGTCAACAACCGGGTGCGCTGGCAGCATCAGCAACGGCAGGCCATCCTCTCCAATTACCGGAAGGCCCCCTGCTGGGATGCCGTTTCCCCCCTCCTCGAGGAGATCTTTACTCCGGCATGGGAATTTCTCGCCCCTTTGAACATATTTGTGGTAAAAAGGCTCGCCGGGTTCCTGGGCATCGCGACCCCCCTCTATGTGGCTTCGGAACTGCCGGCATTTCCCGAACACCCGGATGAAAGGCTGATCGCCATTGTAAAACATTTCGGCGCGGACGCCTATCTGGCCGGCGGCGGGGGCCGGGACTACATGGATCTTGACCGGTATGAGAAAAATGGCGTAAAAGTGCTTTTCCAGGAGTACCGTCATCCCGTATATGAACAACGGTTCGGAGCGTTTGAACCGTTCATGTCGGTTCTGGACCTGCTGTTCAACCACGGATCGGAGAGTCTGAACATTCTGAGGGGGAAGAGATGAAAATCTTGGCGATCGGCGCCCATCCGGACGACATCGAGGTGGGTTGCTCCGGAACCCTGGCCAAATATGCGCAGAACGGCCATGACATTTACCTGCTGGTCATGACGGAAGGCCACATGGGCGGGGAAGGGGCGGTCCGGAAAAAGGAGCAGGCGAAGTCGACGAAGATCCTCAAGCCCCGGGAACTGATCTGGGGGGGCTATAAAGACACGCTGCTTTCGCCGCATATGAACCAGATGGTCCATGACATCGAGGCCGTGCTGAGACGAATCGTTCCCGATTTCATTTTCGTCCATCACGAGGACGACACCCACCAGGATCACCGGGCCCTGACCAAGGCGACCGTCTCCGCCACACGCTATGTCCGCAACGTCCTTTTCTATGAGGGACCGACAACGCAGAACTTTTCCCCCACCATCTTCGTGGACGTCAAAGAGACCCTCGAGATGAAAATCGTGATGCTCCTGGCGCACCATTCCCAGGTGGAAAAGACCAACATCAAGGGGCTCTCCATCACGGACGTCGTCCGTTCGACCGCCGTCTTTCGCGGCATCCAGGGACGGGTGCAGTTCGCGGAGGCCTTTTTGCCCCTGCGGCTGTTCATTAATGTTTCCAAACATATGTAGAGGATTGTCTTTTCATGCGGATGATTCCCCATTCCCGTCCCACCATCGATCAGGGTGAAATCGACGCCGTTGACGCTGTTCTGCGGTCCGGACGGCTTGCCCAGGGGGAGCGGGTCCTCGAGTTCGAAAAGATCCTGGCCTCGCTGACCGGCGCCGGCGGCGCCGTGGCAGTCAGTTCCGGCACCGCCGGCCTGCACTTAAGCCTGCTGGCCCTCGGGGTGGGCGAAGGGGACGAGGTCGTGATCCCCGGTTTCGTCTGCCCGGCCCTCCTGAACGCGATCCTTTATGTCCGTGCCTTGCCTGTCCTGGCGGATATCGACCGGGAAACCTTCAACATCGATGTCCGGGATCTCAAGCGGCGCCGGACGGAAAAGACGAAGGCCGTCATCGTTCCCCACATGTTCGGCCTGCCGGCGGATATCGGGGAAATCGTCGCCCTGGGCGTGCCCGTCATTGAGGATTGCGCCCAGGCCCTGGGAAGTCGCTATGAAGGGCTACCGATCGGCAGCTTCGGCGTGTTGTCCGTTTTTTCCTTTTATGCCACCAAGGTCATCTGTACCGGCGAAGGGGGCATGGTTGCGGCGAATGACCGGCACTTGCTGGAAAAAATCCGGGATCTGCGCGATTATGACGAAAAGGATGATCATCGCCTCCGCTACAACTACAAGCTGACGGATCTGCAGGCGGCCCTGGGTCTGGCGCAGATCCGGAGGCTGCCGGTCCTGATCGAACGCCGCCGGGCCATTGCCCGGCAATACGATGCATTTCTTCGCGAACGCCGCTTGCCCGCGCCGGCCTGCCCTCCGGACCGCGAGCATATCTATTACCGTTACGTCATCCGGACAAAACAGGTTGCCGGGCTTCTCGCCGCCGGCGAGGAGGCGGGCATCGCCTATCGCCGGCCGGTCTTCAAACCGCTGCAACATTACCTCGGGATGACCGGCTATCCCCGGACCGAAAAGGCCTTCATCGAAACCGTTTCTCTGCCCATCTATCCTTCTCTGAGCGATGCGGAGGTCGAAGCCATTCTTCATTCCTTGCGGTCCGTTCTGAAATGAGGTGACCGGTATGTTCTCCAAAGAAAACAGGAAGAAATTTTCTTTCCTGCGGGCATTCTGGATATTGGCGCTGATCCTTTTCTTCGCGCTCGTGACGCCCGCCATTCGTCTGTTCTTCTTTGGCCATCTCGGCCGCTGGCTTTATATCCTTCTTTTTGCTTTTTCCACCGCCGCCCTGCTGACGCCGCTCATGATGTTCATCGCCGACAAGGTTGGTATCGTCGATGCCCCCGGCGGCCGGAAGATCCATACCCGGATCACTCCCCTGCTGGGAGGCGTGGCCATTATCATCTCCTTTATTTCCGCCCTCCTGGCCAATATGATCCTCGATGCGCGGGATATCGTACTGATTGCGGGAGGAACGGTCATGGCAATCGTCGGCCTGATCGACGACTGGAAAAGCATTCCGGCCCGCTACAAACTCTTTGTCCAGGTCTGCGTTGTCATCGTCCTGATCCGTTCCGGGATCATCCTCGATCTTTTTCCGGTCCATACGACGTGGGGCTATTTCCTCAACGCCGCCCTCTCCATCATCTGGATCGTGGGTCTGACCAACGCCATGAACTTTATCGACGGTATGGACGGTCTGGCCACAGGCGTTTCGGCGATCATGTCCCTCTTCATGGGGATCGTGGCCTTCCAGACCCATCAGCCGTTCATGGGCTGGATCGCCATCGCGATGCTGGGAGGCTGCCTCGGTTTCCTCCCGTTCAACTTCAGTATGCGAAAAAACAGGCAGGCGTCCATTTTTCTGGGCGACGCCGGCAGCACCTTCTTCGGGTTCGTCCTTTCGTCCCTCGCCATCAAAGCCGCCTGGGCGGACAACAATCCTATCGTCTCTTTCGCAACCCCCATCCTCATTTTCTGGGTGCTGATCTACGACATGGCCTATATCAGCCTGGGGCGCATCATCACCGGTAAGGTGAAAAGCTTCCAGGACTGGATCGATTATGTGGGAACCGATCATATCCATCACCGGCTCCTGGTTATTTTCGGAGACCGGAGAAAAGTGGTCTTTTTCATCTTCTTTCTCTGCGCCACCCTCGGCATCAGCGCCGTCACCCTGCGGGGCGCCAGTACAAGCGACGGAATTCTGACCGTTGTACAGGCCTTCCTGATCACCGTCATCGTTTCCATTCTCGAATATTCCGGCCGGAATCAAACATAAGTTAGAGCAAGTTAGAGGGTCAGGTCTTGAAATTTAGCGTTTTTCAGCGGTCATTGCGTGAGGCGGTTCCATGCTGAAGGTGAAGCAGTTTCGCTATGGCGTTGACAATTTGGGGTATCTGATTTACGGAACGGAAAGCGGTATGGCGGTGGATGGCGGCGCGGCGGACGAGATCCTTGCCTTTCTCGGGGAGCATCGGCTCACCCTGAAGTATGTCGCCAACACCCATGATCATCAGGATCATACGATCGGCAACGAAGCCCTGCTTGCGGCCACGCACGCCCGTCTCTTGAGCAGGGGGGATCTTCCGGACGGCGGTCAGATTGCGTTGGACGGGGGCAAGATCCGGATCATCCATACCCCCGGCCATACGGAGGAGTCGCGGTCCTTTCATATCGATAAAGTATTGCTGGGAGGGGACACCCTCTTCAACGGGACGATCGGGAACTGCTTCTCGGGCGATCTCGAAGGTTTTTACCGTTCCATCCGGAAACTGATGGGGCTTCCCGACGAGACCGTCATTTATGCCGGGCACGATTATGTAAAGAGCTCCATGGCCTTTGCGAGGCGGCTTGAACCGGGCAACCGGGCGATCGGCGCCTTTCTCCGGCGTTACGATCCCAAACACGTCTTTTCCACACTGGCCGAGGAGAGAAGGATCAACCCCTACCTCCGTTTCAACGAACCGGCCATCGTGAAACTTCTCGCGAAGCTGCGTCTCCCCCGGGAAACGGAATGGGAACGCTGGCACTCCCTCATGAGCATCGAATAAAAAAATCCCTGCCCCGTGCGACAGCACAGCGGTACCGATTCCTTTTCATTTACCCCGGAAAGGCTGCGCAAGGACCGCCTCTCATTCTCCTTCCTGTTGACGGTGAAGGAGCCCCACCGGATCATCCGCGACAACATCCGTTTCTCCCCCCGTTAATCTTCACACGCCCTTCACTGGCCGAAAATGGCGAGAGGGCCATGTGTTCAGATATAACGATTCATCATCGCAGACAGATGTTTCTCCAGGGAACCCTTGCCCATCTTTTCATAATGGTGGGCGATATTTTTCAAATTCTCATAGGCGCTCATGTCCGACAAATCGGACAGCTTTCTGTACATTCCGCTTCTCCTGCCCAAGCGGAAGACAATCCTCTGTTCTTCGGAAAGGGAAAAATATCGCTCCAGGACACCCAGCATCTTTTTCCTGTCTTGGGGAAGCCTGCCTTCGATCTCTTCCAAAAGGTTCAGAACATGGTCGCTGACGATCGTTGTTTCGATCCCGTCCAGACCGGAAATCAATTCTCGAATTTCCCGCAGAACATCCTCATCCCCTAATGGAGAAAATTCCCCTTTTTGCATCAGTTCCATCAGCGGCGTTTCGTTGACCACATGCAGGGTGCGCAGGCGGACGAAATCGGGACGGATCGCATTGATGACCCTTGCCGTTTCCCGGGCATGTTCTCCGGAATACGACTTTCCTCCCAGGCCGGGAATGACATACTCGCAAAGCGAAATTCCGGCTGCCTTTATTTTTTGCCCGCCCTCGATATGATCTGCCGCGGTGGCACCTTTCCGGATCAGTTTTAACAACGGATCCAAGCCGCTTTCCATGCCGATATGGATCCTGGCCAGACCGGCAACCCGGAGCGACTGCAGTTCCGACAGGGATTTTCGCGCGGCGGTTCTGGATCGGCAGTAGGTTGTGATTCGGGTCACGGAAGGAAAAGCGCCGCGAATGTACCGGAGAATGGATAGAATATCATCCGTTTTCATCACGAGCGAATCGGCATCCTGGAGAAATACCGATTCGCCGCCGTAATAGAGCCAGAGGGCAACGGCCCTGTAGCACTCATGATCAAGGGGGTGGCGATTGGAAACGATATTGACGATTCTGTCCGTCATCCGTCCCTGATCACCCTCCCTTATGGAAATGTCTTTCAAGATCGACGTAATTTCAGCCATGTTGTCGATATCTTTTTTGATCTCTTCGACACTTCTGAACTCGAATTTTGAATTTTTATAGGTGTGGCAAAAGGCGCATTTGTTCCAGGGGCAATTTCTGCTGACCCGTACGAGAAGACTCCCCGCCTCGCTGGGCGGGCGAATGGGCCCCTGTTCAAAGAATGGATGGGTCATCTCAGATCCTCGTCAACTGACGATACTTGATCCGGTGCGGCTGGCTTGCCGCTGCACCCAGACGGGCCCTCCGATCCGCCTCGTATTCGGAGTAGTTTCCCTCGAACCAAACAACCGTGCTGTCCCCTTCAAAGGCCAGGATGTGCGTGGCGATCCGGTCGAGGAACCAGCGGTCGTGGCTGATGACGACGGCGCAGCCGGCGAAATTTTCCAGCGCCTCCTCGAGGGCGCGCATTGTGTTCACGTCGAGGTCGTTCGTCGGCTCGTCGAGGAGCAGGACGTTTGCCCCCTCCTTGAGCATCCGTGCGAGGTGGACGCGGTTCCGCTCGCCCCCGGAGAGCTGGCCGACCTTCTTCTGCTGGTCGGTTCCTGAAAAATTGAAGCGGGAAACATAGGCGCGTGAGTTGACCTCGCGGTCGCCGAGGAGGATGACGTCTCTTCCTTCGGAGATCGTTTCCCAGATCGTTTTGCCCGGGTCGAGAACGTCGCGGCTTTGATCCACATACGCCAGCTTTACCGTATCGGCAATCCGGATCGTGCCGGAATCCGGCTTCTCCCGGCCGGTGATCATCCGGAAGAGGGTCGTTTTCCCCGCGCCGTTCGGGCCGATGATCCCGACAATCCCGCCGGGCGGCAGATTGAAGGACATGTTATCAATCAGGAGGCGGTCGCCGTAGGCCTTGCCCACCCCCTCGGCCTCGATGACGAGTTTTCCCAGACGGGGTCCGGGCGGGATGTAGATCTCCAGTTCCTTTGCACAGGTGTCCATTTCCTGGGAAAGGAGGTTCTCATAAGAGCTGATCCGGGCCTTGGATTTCGCGTGGCGTCCCTTGGGCGACATCCGGATCCACTCCAGCTCCCTCTGGAGGGTCTTCTGCCGTTCGCTTTCCGATTTCTCCTCCTTCTGGAGGCGGTTCCGTTTCTGTTCGAGCCAGGAGGAATAGTTTCCTTTCCAGGGGATCCCCTGGCCGCGGTCCAGCTCCAGAATCCAACCGGCAACGTTGTCCAGGAAGTAGCGGTCATGGGTCACGGCGATGACGGTACCCGCATAGGCCTGGAGATGGTGCTCCAGCCAGGCGACGGACTCGGCGTCGAGGTGGTTCGTCGGTTCGTCGAGGAGCAGGATGTCGGGATTCTGGAGCAATAGCCGGCAGAGGGCGACCCGCCTGCGCTCCCCGCCGGAGAGAACCTTCACCGGGATCTCCCCCGGCGGGCAGCGGAGCGCGTCCATCGCCATCTCGAGGCGGGAGTCGAGGTCCCAGGCATCCCGGGCGTCAAGCTTTTCCTGGACCTTCGACTGGCGGTCGAGGAGTTTGTTCATCGCCTCGTCGGACATCGGCTCGGCGAATTTCTCGTTGATTTCATTGAATTCATTGACGAGATCGACCGTCTCCTGCACCCCCTGCTCGACGGTTTCGCGGACGGTTTTCGTATCGTCCAGCCTCGGCTCCTGTTCGAGGAAGCCGACGGTATGGCCGGGGGAGAGGATTGTCTTGCCGATGAAATCCTGATCCACGCCGGCCAGGATCCGGAGGAGCGAACTCTTGCCGGAGCCGTTCAGCCCCAGGACGCCGATTTTCGCCCCGTGGAAATAGGAGAGGTAGATCTCTTTCAGAACCGGTTTTTTCTCGTAAACCTTGCTCACTCCGATCATGGAATAGATCACCTTGTTCGGATCGTTCGCCATTTCGCTCCTCCTCGGAAATGATACCGGAATTCTATCAGGAATCGGGAACGATGAAAAGCGTTTTGCGGGCGCCGCAGATTGGCCTGATCCGTCTTGACACGCGGCGGCGCTGGTGTCATAGTCAATAACATCGAAGGCGGTGTTCCAATATCTTTTCACGAGAGACGGACAGGCCAGGGGAGCGGATATAGAACTGGCGGAAAGGGGATGTGTAAATCATGAAGCCGGGAGTCCAGACCATCGAAGCCCGCAGCCGGCGGGAACGTGAATTGAAAAAGAAAGAGGTCTGCCGCCTGCTCGAAGATTTCTATCGCATGGAGCAGAACACGGTCGGCAAAATCGTCGGCGCCTTTTTCCATCATGATTTCCTTCCGAACTGGTATTTTCATTCGAACCGGGCCGAGGATGTGGCGAGCGACATCTTCATCGTCAGCCAATTGCTGTCCGCCAAAGACGAGTATCTCACGCACACCAGCCTCGACGGCAAAAAAATCACCTATTTCCTGAATGTGGGGCGCGACTTTCCCGGCAGGCTGAAAACCATTCTCAGCCAGAACAGCACGCTTGACATCGTCTCCTACGACTCGATGAAGACGCGTTCGGGCCTCCGGCTCGTCACCATCGAAAAGTCCGGTGCGGAGGGGATGCCCATGAGCCGGGATGAAGAGGCTGCCGCCGCACGGATTCTGGTTGAACTGCGACAACGGACCGCCGGCCTGGGCCACCGTCAAACCGAGGCGTTTATCGCCAGCCTGCCGGTGAACTACCTCAATGAGGAGGTCAATACCTTCGCCGTCCCCCCGCGCATATTCCGGCACGAACTCATTTTCGAGCAGGTCCGAAACGGACAGGGTTTTTATGTCGGCCGGGAGAGCACCGAGGGCGAACACGGCGAGCCGAGCGAGCGGCTCTCCGCGCGCGAGACCCGGTTTCATCTCGGCTTCGAGGAGCCGGACATCGCCTTCATCCTGGAGGTGCTCGATGTGGTGCGAAAACTGGACATCAACATAAATCGTTCCTATTACGACCGTTTCACGCCCCCCGCGGGCGGAGGCGCGGCCATGGGCATCATGACCTTTTATCTCGATCCCTCCGTGGACACCGCCAATCTGGAAAAGGCACTGGCAGGGCTGAAAAAAGGGGCGCATGGGGGCCGGACGAAAGACGGCAGCCTGCTGGTCGATCTCGAAGCGATCCTGCGCGGCCTGAGCCGGCGCGGGCTGACTCAGGAAGAGACGGCCGGCCTGCTCGCGCGCCTGCGGGCCTATACCGAGGTCAATGCGGACACCGCGAACGAGGCGGAATTCGGGAACTTCCTGCTGAATTCCCTGAGCGATTTTTTGGAGGCGGCCGATTCGCTCGGCGTGTCGGACAACCCACGCATCATGCGGCGCCTGCTCGGGTTCGACGCGTTCGAGGAATTCTGGGTGGACACCAAGTGCGGCCAGACCGTCGCGGTCACCGAGGGCTTCCGCACGAGACACAATTCCGCCCGCGGGACGGCCAAAGGCGGACTGCGCATCGATCCGATCGTCGAGTTCTCCGAGGTGGCGGCCCTTGCCTTCATGATGACCTGGAAGTGCGCCCGCTCGAAGATTTTGTTCGGCGGCAGCAAGGGCGGCCTCAAGCTCAACCCGCGCGATTTCAGCCAGGCCCGGCTGGATTACTCCTACACCCTGACCAATTTCGGCCGGTCGCTCTTCCTGGTCACCGGGCCGGTCCGCGACGTGCCGGCGGGCGACGTTGGCTGCGGCCCGCAGGAAATCGGGTTGCTCTTCGAAGGTTTCAAGTCGGCCCTGCACGACCTGGCCATGATTGCCTACGGGATGAAGAAGAGCGCGGCCTTTCTCGGCAACAAGGTTCTCACCCTTGACGATGCCCGGTCCATTCTGAGCGGACATTTCGATGTGGACTGGCACGACGAGCGCATCCTGCACGAGTTGGTGATGAACGAAAACTATCTTGAGCGCGTGGTTTCCCCCCAGATTACGGGCAAGCCGCGCATGGGCATCCAGACCCGAACCGGCGCGACCGGACGCGGTTTGCGTTACGCCCTGCTGGCCGTTGTGACCCGGATGTATCTGGACGGCCGCTGGAAGCCGGTCGAGGAACCGACGGCCGGAGAGCGGCATCTTCTGGAAAAACTGGCCGGGGTGAACGAGACCGCCCTGCTGGCCGCGGCGGACCGTGAAGACGGCGCCGGTCCGATTGCGGACGAAACCTGGCAGGCACTTGAAGAACGCGTGTTTCCGAAACTGCTTAAAGACAAGCGCATTGTGGTACAGGGGTCCGGCAAGGTCGGCGGATCCTTTATCGAGGAGATGGCGCGTTTCCCCGTCATTTTCGTGGCCGTGGCAGACCGCGACGGCGCCGTGATCGGCCGTCTCGATCCGGCCGAGTTGCTCCAGGCGGCCGGGAGCGCCGGAACCGTATTCGGCTGTGCGAAAGGTGTCGAGCGAAGGATCCCCGGGGCCGAAGAGGGCAAGGCCGTGCTTGAACTCGATTGCGACATCCTGGTGCCGGCGGCGCTCGAAAACGCCATCCATGCGGGCAACGCCGAAAAAGTCAGGGCGGCGTTGGTGGTGTGCGGCGCGAACGGTCCCAACACCACGAAGGCCGAAATACTGCTCCATCGGCGCGGCGTGACGGTGCTGTACGACTTTCTGGCCAACGGCGGAGGGGTGGTCGCCTCCTACTTCGAATGGCTCCGGAACCTGGCGGAACGGAACCGTTTCGAATCCGAGACCATCCGGGGCGGCCAGTTTAAGGCGCAGGATCTTGTCAAGTTCGTGATGCCCGAATTCCGCTCCCGGATCCTCGCCATTCTTCAGAAACCCGAATCCACGGAAGTCACGGCGGCGTGGAACACCGTGCTGCGCGACATCATGATTGCCGCCGTGAACGAGGATTACGACGAGGCTGTTCGGCGCGGTGTTTCGCTCAAAACGGCCGGTTACGCCGTCGCCATTCTGCGGGTGCTGGCGGCGGAACTGCTGAGGGCGCCGCAATCCGCCCGCCCGGGCTTTATCGCCGGTCTGAAGCAGGAGACCCGCCGCCGTCTCGCCCGGTGCCTGCGACATCCCGAGGCGGCCCTGATCGATCCCGGCGCCGCGGCGCTGGCGGAAAGGGTGGAAGCGGGACTGTAGTTTCGCAAGCCGTTTCAGGATCGGACCGAAGCCGTGCCATCGCTGTTTTTGCCGGGCGGGATTTGGGCGCACGGTTCTGATATGGGGTGTCGATGGGATGGCTTACCGGGTTTTTGACCATACCGCCGATCTGGGCGTGGAGGTGACCGCCGCTACGCAGGAGGAGCTCTATGCGGGCGCCGCCATCGCCCTGTTCGACCTGATGGCAGATCTTGCGACGGTCCGGGCCGGGACGTCGCGGAAGGTCGCCGTCGCGGGAGAGGATGCGGCCGATCTGCTCGTTAATTTCCTGAGAGCGCTTCTTGATGGATATAACGGCGACGGCTTTCTCACAAAGGCGTGTCTCGTAACCGAGATCGACTCCCGGAGGCTCAGAGCGTTCCTGAAGGGTGAGCGCTGCGATCCCGCACGCCACCGGATGCGGATGGAGATCAAGGCGGTGACCTACCATCAGATCTCGGTCGAGCAAACCGGGGACGAATGGGTGGCCAGGGTGGTGTTTGATGTCTGATCATCATTTCAGGAAGATCGACGCGTGGCGGTGGGAGATACCGGCAACCGGCCAGATGCGCGTCCCCGGGCTTCTCTACACAAGCGAAAAGCTGATGATGGGGATGGGGGCCGACGAGGGGCCAAAACAGGTCGTCAATGTCGCCCATCTCCCCGGGATCGTCAGGGCTTCGCTTGCAATGCCGGACATGCACTGGGGATACGGTTTTCCCATCGGCGGTGTCGCCGCCTTTGAGATGGATGAGGGGATCGTCTCCCCCGGCGGCGTCGGTTACGACATCAACTGCGGTTGCCGCCTCATGACGACCCGTCTGATCTATGATGATATCCGCGAGACGATTCCTGCGCTCGTCGCGGCGCTCTTCCGGCAAATCCCTTCCGGCGTCGGCTCGCGGGGCCCCCTGCGCCTTTCCCCGAAGGAGGAACGGGCGGTTCTGCTCGAAGGGGCGGCCTGGGCGGTCAGCCAGGGATACGGCGAGGCCGCGGATCTCGAAACCACGGAAGACGAAGGGGTGATGGCGGGGGCCGATCCGGAAAAGGTGAGCGAGCGGGCCCTGGAGCGGGGCAGGGATCAGCTCGGGACCCTCGGCTCGGGTAACCATTTCCTCGAGATCGAGGTGGTCGAGGAGATCTTTGACGAGGAGGCTGCCGCGGCCTTCGGACTGGAGAAGGGCCGGATCGCCGTCGCCGTCCACAGCGGTTCCCGGGGCCTGGGCTATCAGGTCTGCGACGACTACCTGGCCCGGATGGTCAGGCACATGGACGAGATCGGGATTTCCCTTCCGGATCGCCAGCTCGCCTGCGCAAAATTGAGCTCCGGTCGGGGGCGGGATTACCTCGCCGCGATGGCCTGCGCGGCGAACTACGCCTGGGCAAACCGCCAGATTCTGATGCACCGCACCCGTGAGATCTTTCAAAGGACGCTGGGGATGGGACCGCGGGATCTGGGGATGCGGCTTCTCTACGACGTCTGCCACAATATCGCCAAGATCGAATCGCTGCCCGTGGGGGGGAGGGAACTCCGGCTTTGTGTCCACCGGAAGGGGGCGACGCGGGCCTTTCCGCCGGGGCATGCGGCCCTGCCGCTGCGCTACCGGAAGATCGGGCAGCCGGTCCTCATCCCCGGGGACATGGGAACAGGTTCCTATGTTTTAGCAGGGACCCAGAGGGCCTTCACAGAAACCTTCGGGAGCACCTGTCACGGTGCCGGGAGGGTGATGAGCCGGACCCAGGCGACGAAGTCCTGCCGGGGGCGTTCGATTCCAAGAGAGATGGCGGCACGCGGGGTGATCGTGATGTCCTCGGGAAAGAGGACGCTGATGGAAGAGATCCCCGAGGCCTACAAGGATCTGGATGAGGTCGTCGAGGTGGTCCACCGGGCGGGCATCTCCAAGAAAGTGGCCCGCCTGCGGGCATTGGGCTGCATCAAGGGTTAGAAAAGAAAAAGGGGGGACAGCTCCCTGTTTTCTATTGGGGAAAAGGGGGGACAGCTCCCTGTTTTCCAATAGAAAACAGGGAGCTGTCCCCCCTTTTCCCCCTTTCCCCTGTCCCCCCTTTCCCCGGGTTCTGGAAGGGCCACTTGATTTTGTCCACGTTTTATGACTTAAAGGCACTTGAAATAAAATCCGTTCAAGAGGAGACGATATGGCAGAAGACTTGAAGAAGATGTACCGGACCGTGATGGAGGACCACTTTCCCGATTCCCTGCGAATGACCTTCGGCGATCAGGAGCTCATCTACCAGAAAAGGAGTTGGAAGTTTCCGGACGCCGGGGGCGAAATCATCGAAAAGGGTCTGCGCTATGGTGAAAATCCGGGCCAGGAGGCGGCGCTGTACGAACTGGTGGGCGGAAACCTGATCCTTGGGGGGTGCCGCTTCATCGATCCGAACAACGGCCTGGTCAGCGCCATCCGCGAGGAGGATATGCTCCAGGAGGGGAAACATCCGGGCAAGACCAACCTCACCGACCTGGACAACGGCCTGAACATCATGAAATACCTGATGGGGAAACCGGCGGCTGCGATCCTGAAACACAACAACCCCTGCGGTGTCGCCTACGGCGGGACCCTCGCGGAGGCCTACCGGCGGGCGAACCGCGCGGACCGGATCGCGGCCTTCGGCGGTTGCCTGGTCCTGAATCGGCCGGTGGACAAGGAAACGGCGGTCCTCATCGCCGAGAACTACCTGGAGGTCGTCGGCGCCCCGGATTACGAGGAGGGGGCCCTGGAGATTCTCAAAGGACGGGCCAACCTGCGGATCATCCAACTGGCAAAGATCGACCGCCTGACGGAATTCCTCTCCCGGCGTTTCGTGGACATCAAGTCTCTGATCGACGGGGGGATCATCGTCCAGCAGTCGCCGCTCAACAAGGTTAAGGGCGCGGCCGATCTGATCCTTGCCGAGACCACCTACAAGGACAAGACCTACCGGATCGAGCGGCCGCCGACCGCGCGGGAGATGGAGGATCTCCTCTTCGGCTGGTTCGTCGAACAGGGGGTGACTTCCAATTCGGTGCTCTACGTCAAGGACGGGTGCACCGTCGGGATCGGTACGGGCGAGCAGGACCGCGTCGGCGTGGCCGAGATCGCGGTCTACAAGGCCTACCAGAAATATGCCGACGCCCTCTGCTTTGACCGGTACGGCATTCCCTACAAGGATCTTGAACTGGCCGTCGAGCAGGGGACCCGCCCGAAGGAGGAAAAGGACCGGATCGACGCCGAAACCGCCGAGGCCAAAGCGGGCCTCAAGGGATCGGCGATGGTTTCGGATGCCTTCTTTCCCTTCCGGGACGGTGTGGACGTGGGGATCCGTCAGGGGGTGACCGCCGTGGTCCAGCCCGGCGGGTCCATGCGGGACTGGGAGGTGATCGGGGCGTGCAACGAGGCGGGGGTGACGATGGTCCTGACGGGCCAGCGGGCCTTCAAACACTGACGATGTTTCCGGGCCGGGGCGATCCCTTTTTGCAGAGGCATCGCCCCGGCCGTTTCATGGGTTGGATGGGGTGAGCCCTGCCTACAGGCCGTAGAGCTTCGCCCCCGGCATAACCGTCAGGCCGTTTTGCTTGAGGACCTCAATGGCCTTGTCCGGGGCGTCGAACCGGAAGATCATCACGGCGTTTTCACCGCTGCGCTCCACGAAGGCGTAAAGATACTCCACGTTAATCCCGTTTTTCGTGACGACCTCGAGGATTCCGTGGAGGCCGCCCGGACGATCCGGAACTTCGACGGCCACGACGTTCGTCCGGCTGAAGCGGATGCCGTTTTCCTTCAGGACGCGTGATGTCGTATCCACGTCGTTCACAATCATGCGGAGGATACCGAAATCGGAGGTGTCCGCCAGCGTCAGGGTGCGGATGTTGATCCCGGCCCCCTTCAAAATCCCCGTCACCTGTTCCAGCCCGCCCGGCCTGTTTTCCAGGAATATGGAAATCTGTTCCACCTTCATCGGTTGACCCCCTTTCCTTACGAATCAGATACGACGCTTGTCCAGGACCCGGATCACTTTCCCCTCCAACCGCTGGATGGTTTTGGGTTCCACCAGTTTCACCTTGGCCGATACCCCCAGATAATCCTTGATGTCCTTCACGATCCGCCGCTCCATGTTCTGGAGGACCTTGACCTCGTCGGCGTTGGAGAAGATCTGCTCGCCGACCTCCACCTGGATCTCGAGGGTGTCGAGGTTGCCGGTGCGTTCCACGATCAACTGGTAGTGGGGTTCCACGCCTTCGATGGCCAGGAGGATCGCCTCGATCTGGGAGGGGAAGACGTTCACCCCCCGGATGATCAGCATGTCGTCGCTGCGGCCCATGACGCGGTCCATCCGGTGGAGCGTCCTGCCGCACCGACAGGGTTCGGTGAACAGGCGGGAGAGGTCCCGGGTCCGGTAGCGGATCAGCGGAAAGGCCTCCTTTGTGATCGTTGTGAAGACGAGTTCCCCCTCCTCGCCCGGCGGCAGAACCTCTCCGGTTTCGGCATTGATTGTCTCGACCAGGAAATGGTCCTCGAAGATGTGCATACCGTGGCGGCCTTCCAGGCACTCCATCGCAACCCCGGGGCCCATCATTTCAGAGAGGCCGAAGATGTTGAGCGCGGTGATGTTGAGGAGATTTTCGATCTCCTGACGCATCTGCTCGCTCCAGGGCTCCGCGCCGAAGACCCCGACCCGGAGATTCAGGGCCTTCATATCGATTCCCATCGCTTTGCCCTGTTCGGCGAGGTTCAGGGCATAGGAGGGGGTGCAGCAGATCGCCGTCGGGCCGAAATCCTGGAGGATCATGATCTGCCGTTTCGTGTTGCCCCCGGAGATGGGGATGACGCTCGCGCCTAATTTCTCTGCTCCGTAGTGGGCGCCCAGCCCTCCGGTGAAGAGACCATAGCCGTAGGCGTTGTGGATGATATCATTTTTCGTGAGTCCCGCGGCGACAAAGCAGCGGGCCATCAGTTCCGACCATGTGTCGATGTCGCGCTTCGTATAGCCCACGACGGTCGAGCGGCCGGTCGTTCCGGAGGAGGCGTGAAGGCGGACGACGCTGCTCATCGGGACGGCGAACATGCCGAAGGGGTAGTTGTCCCGGAGATCCTGCTTCGTGGTGAAAGGGAACCGTTTGAGATCATCAAGGGTTTTGATGTCGTCGGGCGTGACTCCGGCTTCATCGAAGACCCGCCGGTAAAAACCGACGGTATGGTATACCCTCTGGATGACCTGTTTGAGCCTCTTGAGCTGCAGGGCCTCCAGCACCTCGCGCGGCAGTGTTTCAAACTCTTCATTGTAGATCATGAAACCTCTCCCCCTCTCGTTTTTTCGGATGGATCCGCCCTTACACCGGGAAATGATATCATAACCAATAACAGAAATCTTTCCCGGGGGCAAGGAGACCTTTTCTTCCTGCGGTCTCTTCCTGTTCAGGCGGTTTGCCGGGAACGGCGGGCGTATCGCTGATAGAGGCGCACCAGCCGGACGATGATGATGGCCACGACGAGACGGGGGACGTAAAGCCAGAAGGGGTGGATGCCCAGCGGCAGAAAGAGGGCCGGGTCTTCGACCATCGAGTGGTTCGTCCCGATGGAGAGATGGAGGAGTTCCAGATCGTCCCGGCTCAGGTGTCCGCTTTTGGCCTCCTCCACGATGATCGCCCCGCCGTAGGAGAGGCCGAAGATCAC
>JAFGRP010000014.1 GCA_016935075.1 Deltaproteobacteria bacterium
GACATGAACGTGAACATCGTCAAGGAGAAGAAACTGACGAACATGCGGAGTTCCACCTCGGATCAGACGGTGATCCTGCGGCCCGCGCGGCCGATGTCGCTCGACCAGTGCATCGAGTTCATCGCCGAGGACGAGTTGGTCGAGGTCACGCCGGAGAGCATCCGCCTCCGGAAGCGTGATCTCGATGCCCAGATCCGGATGGCCCGCTACCGGGAGGAGAAGTGGGCATAAAGCCATTTGCCTTTACTTACAAAGGGTGAGAGGTGTGAAGTTGTCAGACCGGAACATTACGGATCATAGGAGAGTAACGACTCGCATAACCGGCTGGTAATGGAGCACGGCGAAATTGCCGGTCCGAGTTGATGCGACTGTTATGGGAGATGTTTCAGATCCTCCATATCCTTGAACCGGCCGCATGCCTGTTTAAGGTACTTAAAGTCGTGCAAGTTCAGCAGTCTCAAGAAATCTTTGAAGTCTGGATGAAGTTCGATCCGTGCCATAAACCATCCTTCGGTTAATCTCGATTGCATTCAAACGGTCTGCCTTTCCACAGGACAGCCAATATTGTTTCTCTTCCATAAACTCATCAAGAGAAGAGACAGTAAGTCGTGTTTTATCCAGACGCGGTATTTCAGTATCCATATCTTCTAATTTTGTGAAAAACGGGGTCTTGACAGCCAGTCCATACTTTCCTCCAGTATGAAAATGCAGGATGGAACCGATTCAACGGCGCCGGATATTCGGGTTTTTCTATTACCATTTTCTTTTCAAATCTACTATATTTATGTAATTTAGCGGTCCATCGCTTTGCAGGAAGTTATGAATCAACAGTCGTGAGATGACGAGCCTGCTCCGCCACCGGCTCCGATAAAGTATTTACCGCAATATCCACGTCATGTCGGCTTTGCGGATCTGGCCCAAATAACGACTTGAACGAAGCAGGGATAAGGTGTGCGTAATAGGGATCTCGACGCCCGGATCAGGACGGTCGGCTGCGGGAAAGAGAAGCGGGCCTGAGGCCGGCAATTTACATCTTTTGCCCTTCTTGGCGGGAGGCGTCGATCGCCCGGCGGATCTCTCCCGCAAAGGCACGGACTTCATCGACCAGACCGGCGTTTCCCCCTTTCTCGCCGATCAGCCGGACCAGGGCGCTTCCGACGACAACGCCGTCCGACAGATAGGCGATCGCCTCGGCCTGTGCGGGCGTGGAGATCCCGAAGCCGACGGCAATGGGGAGGTCCGTCATCCGCCGGAGCCGATCAACGTCCCGCCGGACGTCATCGGGCCGGGGAACCGCCGTTCCCGTGACGCCGGTGATGGAGATGTAGTAGACGAATCCCGTCGCCCCCCGGAGGATCTTTCCGGCACGGCCGGGATCGGTCGTGGGGGCGATGAGCGTGATAAACGCCAGGCCCGCCGGGTCCGTGAACCGTCTGAGTTCATCCGCCTCTTCGGGCGGGAGGTCGACGACCAGTATTCCGTCCACGCCGCAGGCAGCCGCATCCGTTGCGAATTTCTCCGGACCGTAGCTGAGGACAGGGTTGTAGTAGGTGAAGAGGATGATCGGGATGCCGCTTGTGCTGCGGAGCCCGGCAATGATCTCCAGGATCTTCGCCAGCGTGGCCCCCTTCTTCAGCGCGCGCTGGGAGGCCGCCTGGATGGCGGGGCCGTCCGCCGTCGGATCGGAGAAGGGAACGCCGACCTCCAGGATATCCACCCCGGCGGCCTCCAGGATAGGGATCAGTCTTGCCGTTGTCTCCAGGTCAGGGTCCCCGGCCGTCAGATAAACGATGAACGCCTTGCGCCCCTCGCGCTTCAGTGCGGTGAATTTCTCTTCGATCCTTGCGGTCATCCCTTTCCCTCCCCCCGTGCGGCAATGGTTTCCGCGTCCTTGTCCCCCCGTCCCGAGAGGTTGACGATCACGATTTGGTCGCGGGCCATCGCGGGCGCCGTCTTCATGGCGTGGGCCACGGCATGCGCGCTTTCCAGGGCGGGGATCATCCCCTCCCGCCGGGAGAGCAGGACAAAGGCCTCTTCCGCCTCCTCGTCCGTGACAGAGACGTAGCCGGCACGGCCGGTATCGTTGAGCCAGGCATGCTCCGGCCCCACGCCGGGATAGTCGAGTCCGGCGGCGATCGCATAGGCGTCCCGGACCTGGCCGTCCCCGTCCTGGAGGAGGTAGGTCTTGTTTCCATGGAGCACGCCGACCCTTCCCGCCGTGATGCTCGCCGCATGGAGCCCTGTGTCGATCCCCTTGCCGGCCGCCTCCACGCCGGTCATTGCCACGCCGGGATCTCTGAGGAACGGGTGGAAAAGGCCCAGCGCGTTGCTGCCGCCCCCGACGCAGGCGATGAGGAGATCGGGGAGCCGCCCTTCCTTCCTGAGGATCTGCCGTCGCGTCTCGCGGCCGATGACGCTCTGAAAGTCGCGGACCATGACCGGATAGGGATGGGGGCCGGCGGTCGTTCCGATCACGTAGAAGGTGTCGCGGACCGATGCGACCCAGGCGCGCATGGCCTCGTTCATCGCGTCCTTGAGGGTTGCCGTCCCCGCTGCGACGGGGAGGATCTCGGCGCCGAGGATTTTCATCCGGTGGACATTGTGGGCCTGCCTCCGGATGTCTTCCTCCCCCATGAAGATCCGGCATTCCATGCCGAACAATGCAGCCGCCGTCGCCGTCGCCACGCCGTGCTGTCCGGCTCCGGTTTCGGCGATCACCTTTTTTTTGCCCATCCGCCGGGCCAGGAGAGCCTGTCCCAGCGTGTTGTTGATCTTGTGCGATCCCGTATGGTTCATGTCCTCCCGCTTCAGATAGATTTTCGCGCCTCCCAGGGCCTCTGTGAGGCGCCGCGCCTCGTAGAGGGGCGTCGGCCGGCCCCCGTACTGGCGGAGTTGGGAGTTGAATGCCTTTTGGAAGGCCGGATCCCTGCGGGCCGCCCGGTAGGCCGCCTCCAGCTCCAGAAGCGCGGGCATCAGGGTTTCCGCCGCGTAACGCCCTCCATAGATCCCGAAGTGGCCCTGTCTGTCCGGTAGCGTTTGTTTCATGATCACGATGGTCCTTTCTGTCTTCCGGGGACACGTTCCGGTCCCTTCGGGCTTCCGGAACATGTCCCCGGTGTTGTACGTTCCGGTCCCTTCGGGCATGGGGACACCTTGCCGCAAGGTGTCCCCACATGTCCCATATGAAAAATAGTGTTGGGTCCGGGGTGGCCGGATTCACGGATCAGGCTGATGATCCTCTTTATCCGGTCATGGTCCTTGATGCCCGGTGTGGTTTCGATCCCGCTGTTGATGTCCACGGCGCCCGGGGAAACGGCGGCTATGGACTCGGCAATGTTTTCGATGCACAGTCCTCCGGCGAGGATCACGGATCGCCCTTTTGCGAGCATGGCTGCCAGCCCCCAGTCGGCAGGCTTGCCGGTTCCGCCGAAGCGGTCCTTTTCCCGGCAATCGACCAGCAAGGCCCGGACATCGTAGGCGTCATATGAGGGGAGATCGTCGGCCGTCCGGGGGAAAACGGCCTTGATGAGCTTCTCGGCAGGAAAACGGCGGCAGTACTCCGGTGATTCGTCTCCGTGGAGCTGGATCAGGTCGAGCCCGCAATCGGCGGCCGTCCGGGCGACCGTCTCCGCGTCACGATTCACGAACACGCCGACCGCGACTATGCCGTGCGGGAGGGCCGCGATGATCTCCTTTGCCCGCTCGGGCGCAATGTACCGCGGACTTGACGGGTGGAGGATGAATCCCACCGCGTCCGCCCCGCTTGCAGCGGCGATGAGGGCGTCCTCGACGCGCGTGATCCCGCAGATTTTGATCTCCGTCACTTTCCCAGCAGTTCCTCCAGTTTGAGCCCGATCTCCGGGGCCGAGATCAGCGTCTCCCCGATCAGAAAGGCCCGTATGCCCGCTTTCTGAAGCGCTTCGATCTCCCCCCTGGTTCGGATCCCGCTTTCGCTGACGGCGATCCGGTCCTCGGGAATGAGGGGGGCGAGGTCCGCGGAGGTCCGGATGTCCGTCACAAAGGTCTTCAGGTCCCGGTTGTTGATCCCGATGATCTCCGCACCGGCCAGGAGCGCCATCTCCAGTTCTCCGCGGTCGTGGATTTCAATCATGGAGGCCATGCCCATCATGGCGGCCAGTTCGCGATACTCCCGCACCTGTCCCGCGGTGAGGATGGCTGCGATCAGCAGGATCGCGTCTGCCCCGATCGCCCGCGCCTCGCAGATCTGGTACGGATCGATGATGAACTCCTTCCGGAGGACCGGCCGGGAGACGGCGCCCCTCACGGCGGCAAGATCCTCGTCGCAGCCTCCGAAGAAGGTCTGGTCGGTCAGGACCGAGATGGCTGCCGCCCCGTGGCTCTCGTATTCCCCCGCGATCCGGACGGGATCAAAATCCGCACGGAGCAGGCCCCGTGAAGGGGATTTCCGTTTCACCTCGGCGATGATGGCGCATTCCGAAGCCAGTGCCGCCTTGAAATCGCGGGCCGGCGGCTTTTTTTCGACGATCCTGGCCAGTGAACGCAAGTCGACGGTTCTCTTTCTGACGGCCACCTCGCGGCGCTTGTTCTCGACGATGTCATCCAGGATCATATCCCACTCAACCGTGGCTCAGTTCGATCAGTGCCTGGAGTTTTTTCAACGCCGCCCCGCTGTCGATGCACGCTTCGGCGACGTTGATCCCCTCGGATACCCTTTGAGACTTTCCCCCGGCGACGATGGCGAGTGCGGCGTTCAGGACGACGATCCTCCGGCCCGCCCCGTCTTCACCTTCCAGAATGTTCATCGTGATCCGGGCGTTTGACGCCGCATCCGCTCCCCGGAGGTCGGCGGCATCGGAGATCCCGCCGAACAGCTCCACGGGGTCGATGTCGTAGACGGTCACGAGCCCGTCATTGAGTTCCGCGACCCGGGTGGGACCGGTGACCGTCGCCTCGTCGAGGCCGTCGGCCCCGTGGACGACGAAGGCCCGTTTCGTTCCGAGATTTTTCAGGACCCCGGCAAACATCTCGGTGAGTTTCGGGTCATAGACCCCGATCAGCTGAGCGGTCGCACCGGCGGGATTCGTCAAAGGCCCCAGCATGTTGAAGACGGTCCGGATGCCGATCTCCCGGCGGGGGCCGATCGCGTATTTCATTGCCCCGTGAAGCCGGGGGGCGAAGAGGAAACCGATTCCGATCTGCTGGAGGCACTCCTCGACCACCTCCGGCGACGCATCGATCTTAACGCCTAGGGCCTCCAGAACGTCGGCGCTCCCGCAGCCGCTGGAAACCGCCCGGTTGCCGTGCTTGGCCACGGTCAATCCCGCCGCCGCGACGACAAAGGCCGCGGTGGTCGAGATGTTGAATGTGTTGCGGCCATCCCCGCCCGTGCCGCAGGTGTCCACGACGACGGACGAGCGGGCGTCGATCCGCGTCGCCTTGAGCCGCATGATCCGGGCCGCGCCGGTCACCTCCTCGATCGTTTCCCCCTTGATCCTCAGCGCGGTCATGAAGGCGGCGATCTGCGCAGGCGTTGCCTCGCCGTCCATCACCTCCGTCATGACGTTCATCATTTCCGCTTCCCGCAGGTTCTCCCCGCGGACAACCTTTGCGATGCTTTCCCGGATCATGCGTCGCACCTCTCTTTCCTGTCGATGAGTGTCAAAAAATTGCGGATGATCCTCTTGCCGGACGGCGTCAGGATCGACTCGGGATGGAACTGGATTCCCTCTACGGGCCACTGCCGGTGGCGGAGGCCCATGATCTCCCCTTCCTCCGTCTGGGCGCTCACCTCCAGGCAGTCTGGGAGCGTCTCGCGCTCCACGATGAGCGAATGGTAACGTCCCGCCGGGAAGGGGTTCTGCAGGCCCTGGAAGATCGTGCGGCCGTCGTTGAGGATGGGGGAGGTTTTGCCGTGCATGATCCTGCCCGCCCGGATCACCCGGCCGCCGAAGGCCTGGCCGATGGCCTGGTGTCCAAGACAAACCCCCATCAACGGCACGCTCCGGTGAAACCTGCGGATCACGTCAAGGGTGATGCCCGCCTGCTCGGGTGAACAGGGTCCGGGGGAGAGAAAGATTGCCTCCGGGTTCATCTCCGAGATTCCGTCCAGTGAGATGGCATCGTTCCGGTGCACCGCGACCTTCTCGCCGAGCTGGCCCAGATACTGGACGAGATTGTAGGTGAATGAATCGTAATTGTCGATCATCAGGATCATGACTGTGTCCTCCATAATTCAAATCCGTTTTCGGCCAGGCGCACCGCCTGGATCATCCCCTCGGCCTTGTTGAGCGTTTCCCGGTACTCCGCCTCCGGATCGGAGTCGGCGACGATGCCCGCGCCGACCTGGATGAAGATTTTTCCGGCCTTTTTCAGCATGGTCCGGATCGTGATGCAGAAATCCATGTTGCCGCTGTAGCTGAAATATCCCACGGCGCCGCCGTAAGGCCCCCGGCGGGAGGGTTCCTGCTCCGCGATGATTTCCATCGCCCGGACCTTCGGCGCCCCGGTCAGGGTTCCCGCGGGGAACGTGGCCCGCAGGACATCGAAGGCGTCTTTCCCCTCGGCGAGCTGTGCCTGGATGTCCGAAACGAGGTGCATCACGTGCGAGTAACGCTCCACGGTCATCAACTGGTTGACCTGCACGCTTCCGATCCGGGCAATCCTCCCGAGGTCATTCCGGCCCAGATCGACGAGCATCACGTGTTCCGCCCGTTCCTTGGGATCGCGGAGCAGTTCGTCGGCCAGCCGACGGTCGTCCTGTTCGTTTTGACCTCTGCGCCTTGTTCCGGCGATCGGCTTGAGTTCCGCGACCCCCTCCTCGAGGCGGACCATGACTTCCGGCGATGATCCGATCAGAAAGAGATCTCCGATCCTGAGGAAGAAGAGATAGGGCGAAGGGTTCACATGGCGGAGCGCCCGGTAGAGATCGACCGGGTCCGCTTCGGACTCCCGCTGCAGCCGTTGGGAGAGGACGACCTGAATGATATCCCCGGCAGCGATGTACTCCCGGGCCGTCCGCACCATCGCCCGAAAGGCCTCCGGCGCCATGTCGGATCGAAGAGGAGGGGCGGGTGTCCTTTCGGGTTTCACGCGCTCCGTCGGAACGGGTCGCGCGGTCGCGGGCGCCTGGATCAGGGCTGTCATGGCGTCGATCCGGCGGATGGCCCCCTCGTAGCTTTCCTTCAGATCCGTACCCTCGTCGACCGTCGCGCAGGCCACGACTTTGAGGGTGTGGCGCACGTTGTCGAAGATCAGAAGCGTGTCCGTGATCAGAAAGACCGCCTCGTCCTCCACCGGAGCCTCTCCCTTTCCGGCGGGGAGACGTTCGAAATAGCGGACCATATCATAC
>JAFGRP010000175.1 GCA_016935075.1 Deltaproteobacteria bacterium
CCCATAACTGACCTGAATTTCAAGACCGTAACATGACTTCTATCACAACCCGGCCCGGTTGTGCAACGGAAAGTGAACAAAAACCGCGGTATGTTCATGTTTCGCTGGAACGGATTATCGGCAAAGGATTTGCGTTGAACCGGAAGGGGCTTTGAGGTAATAGAGATATTCCCGTAGAAATGCGGCTCGGCGGGCTGTTTCCAAAACGTACATCCGGGGCGTTTCCCTCATCCTTTGCCGTTCGAAGTACCAAAGGTACGCCTCACGGCTCGGTATATCGGGGGTCTTGCATCCGGGTATCCCGTATCCGGTACGGGACAGGCTTTCGAACTGCCTGCAAAAGAAACTTTTGTAACATACTGATGGGGGTTAAGGCTTTGGTTACCAGTGGAAAAGGAGGAAGGAGATGTTGAAGGGGAAGAAGATCGCCGTGATCGGCGGCGGGAAGATGGGGGGTGCTCTCATTCAGGGGATGATTTCCGGCGGCCTGGTGAATCCGGAATCTGTGACGGTGGCGGACACCGATGAGGCACGGTTGGGAGAACTTGCCCGGAGCTGCAAGGTCGTGGTGACGGCCGATAACGGGGAAGCTGTGAGGGGCGCCGATGTGATCCTGTTCGCCGTCAAACCGCAAAACATGGCGGAGGTCATCGCCGCGCTGGCCGGGGCGGTTCCGCTTTCGGCGCTGGTCATCTCCATCGCGGCCGGGATCGCCACGACCTTCATCGAGGAACGTCTCAGGCCGGGAATCCGGGTCGTCCGGGTCATGCCGAACATGCCCGCCCTCATCGGCGAAGGTGCCGCCGCGCTCTCGCCCGGCGCCTTTGCCAATGAGGCGGATCTGAAACTGGCCCGGCACATCTTCGATTCTGTCGGGATTACCGTAGAGGTGAAAGAAGAGCTCATGGATGCCGTGACGGGCCTGAGTGGGAGCGGTCCAGGTTATGTATTTCTCATTATTGAGGCTTTTGCGGACGCAGGCGTTCGGATGGGGCTCGCCCCCGAAACATCCCTGAGGCTCATCTCTCAGAGCCTCCTCGGGGCGGCGAAGCTCTGCCTGCGGGGCGAAAAGCCGCCTGCCGAGCTCCGGGCGATGGTGACCTCCCCCGGGGGGACGACGCTCGCCGGTCTCAAAGTATTGGAGGAGAGAAAACTCCGGGAGGCGCTGATATCGGCCGTCGAGGCGGCGACAAGGCGTTCAGCGGAGCTCGGTGGACGGAAATAAGGGAATAGGGATAACCCGGTGACGAAGCTCCGTTTACGGGAATGGGAGTGCCGATGGAAGAACCGAAAATCATGGTCGGGATCTGCGACCGCTATCCGGAAATCCGGGGGCGGATGAACGGGTTGTACCGGACAAACGGGACGCAGCTCACAGGCGGCTTCACCGCCCATCCTGAGGGGGGTACCGTGATCCTCTGCGATGCCTTCGGCCGAGAGATCCTCCGGGCGCCGGAGATCCGCCTCACCGCGGCGCCGGAGGCGACCTTTACCCTGCAGGATGTGACGATCGGCGTCCGGTTCCACTGGGAGCGCCGGGAGGAGCAGACCTTCTCCGGAGATCTGACGTTCCTGACGGCGGGGGAGGGGAAGCTGACCGCCATCAACGGGCTTCCTCTGGAGGAATACCTTGCGAGCGTTGTCTCGTCGGAGATGAGCGGCGGGGCGCCGGTTGAGTTTCTCAAGGCCCACGCGGTTGCCTCGCGGAGCTGGCTCGTGGCGATGCTCCAGCGCAAAGGGCGGGCAGCCGGAGAAGGGCGCGGTCCGGGGCAAACGCTCCAAAATGGGGGGGAGATCATCCGCTGGTACGACCGGGAGGATCATGATCTTTTCGACGTCTGCGCCGACGACCATTGCCAGCGGTATCAGGGTATCACCCGGCTCGCGGCGGGCAGGGCGGCGGAGGCGGTCCGGGCGACGCGGGGCGTCTTTCTGATCCGAGACGGCGAGATCTGTGACGCCCGCTACCACAAGGCGTGCGGCGGGATGACCGAGGACTATGCCACCTGCTGGGAAGAGAAGACGGTTGCCTACCTCTCCCATGTCTCCGATGCCATTGCACCCATTGCCCCGGTCCGGACGGAGGCGGAGGCGGAGCGGTGGATCCTCTCCTATCCGGACGTATACTGCCACACGAATGATCCGGATCTCCTGAAAAAAATCCTTTCCGCCTTTGATTGCGAGACAGACGACTTTTTCCGCTGGCAGGTCGGATACGAGCGGGAGGAACTGGAGAGCATCCTGTGTGCAAAATCGGGGATCGAATTCGGTGTTCTCCACAACATCACACCCCTCGAACGCGGTCCTTCCGGCCGGATCCGCCGGCTGCGGATCGAGGGATCAATGGCGACTGTTATCGTGGGAAAAGAACTGGAGATCCGCCGCTGGCTCTCGCCGAGCCACCTCAAGAGCAGCGCTCTCATTATTACTGCAGCGCGGGGGGCCTCCGGCGTTCCGGCCCGCTTCACCCTCTACGGCGCGGGTTGGGGGCACGGCGTCGGCCTCTGCCAGATCGGCGCCGCCGTCATGGCGGAGAAGGGTTTCAGGGTGGAAGAGATACTCCGCCATTACTTCCGCGGCGCGGCCCTCGTAAAACGATACTGAAAAGGGAAAAGGGGGGACAGCTCCCGATTTTCCAAGAAGAAAATCGGGAGCTGTCCCCCCTTTTCGGGAGAGTTATGATGTATCAAAAACCGGTCGTCCGGAACCCTTGGGTATGGGTTCCGACCCTCTACCTGGCCGAGGGCGCCCCCTATGTGATGGCGATGACCGTCTCGGTGATCCTCTACAAGCGGCTCGGGATCTCCAATACCGACATCGCCCTCTACACCTCGTGGCTTTACCTCCCGTGGGTGATCAAGCCGCTCTGGAGCCCTTTCGTTGACATGTTCCAGACGAAGCGGTTCTGGATCGTCGCCATGCAGCTCGTGCTCGGGGCGTCGTTTGCCTGTGTGGCGCTCACGATCCCGGCGCCCGGTTTTTTCCGCTATACGCTTGCCTTCTTCTGGATCATGGCCTTCAGCTCGGCGACCCACGACATTGCCGCCGACGGTTTCTACATGCTGGGTCTCCAGGAGTACCAGCAGGCGGCCTTCATCGGCGTACGGACGATCTTCTACAGGATTGCGATGATCGCCGCAAAGGGGATCCTCGTCGTCCTGGCCGGGACCCTCGAAACAAGCGGTTTCAGCGTGGCCTCCGCCTGGTCTGTGACCTTTTTCCTGCTTGCGGCGATCATGCTGGCGCTATTCCTCTACCATACATTTGTGCTGCCCTGTCCGGCGGCGGACCGGCCGGTTCCCCGCAACCCGTCGCGGAGCGCCTCTGCGGAATTCCTCCGGGGGTTCGTCATCTTCTTTCAGAGGAAGGACATCATCGCGGTGATCGCCTTTTTCCTCCTCTACCGCTTCGCCGAGGCGCAGCTCGTCAAGATGGTTGCCCCTTTTCTGCTCGACCCGCGGACGAAGGGGGGGCTGGGATTGTCGACCGCGGAGGTGGGGATCGTTTATGGAACGGTCGGAGCGATTGCGCTCATGCTCGGAGGGCTTCTCGGCGGCTGGGTCATCTCCCGGAAGGGGCTCAAATACTGGCTCTGGATCATGGTCTGTGCGATGCACCTGCCGGACGCGATCTTCATCTGGCTCTCTTCGGCGATGCCGGAGAGCCTTTGGGCGATCAACGCCGCCATCGCAGTGGAACAGTTCGGCTACGGTTTCGGCTTCACGGCCTATTCCCTCTTCATGATCATGGTCTGCGAAGGGGAGTACAAGACGGTTCATTACGCGGTCGCAACAGGGATCATGGCTCTCGGGATGATGATCCCGGCGATGTCGAGCGGCTGGATCCAGGAACAGCTCGGCTATCACGGCTTCTTCCTCTGGATCCTCGTCTCGACGATTCCCGGTTTCATCGTGGCGGCGATGATCAAAATCGATCCCGCATTCGGGAGAAAAGAATAATGACCTGACCCCCTAACTTGAAAAACGCTAAATTTCAAGACCTGACCCCCATTGACCCCCATTGAAAGAAGAATGCAGCGATGAACGATTTGAAGATCCGGACGGCCTTCATTCTCGGGGCGGGATTGGGAACGCGCCTCCGTCCGCTGACAGAGAATTATCCCAAGCCGCTCTTGCCGGTCGGCGGCCGTCCGCTGATCACCTATGCGATGGATCACTGCCTTTCGATCGGAATCGGGCGGTTCATCGTCAACACCCACCACTGCGCCGAGGTCTACGACAAGGCCTTTACCGGCGGGAACTGGCGAGGCACGCCGACCCTCTTCCGTCATGAACCGGTTCTTCTCGACACGGCCGGAGGGCTCAAGAATATCGAAGACCTTCTGGAAAATGACGATACGATCCTGGTTTACAACGGCGACATCCTCTCCGACCTTCCCCTGGAGGGGCTTCTTGCGGCCCATGCAGCAGGAGGCCGGGAGGCCACGCTGGTCCTCCGGACCGATGGTCCCCTCCGGAACGTATGCCTTGATACCAAGAGCGAGATCTGCGACCTGCGCGGCCTTCTCGTGAATCCCGGCGTCCGGCGCTGCCTGTTCACGGGGATTTACATGGTGGAAAAACGGTTTCTCCGGCGTCTTACGCCGGGGAAGATCGAATCGGTCATTTCCGTCTTCGCGGAGATGATTCGAGAGATGTCCGGCTCGGTCGCCTCCGTCGTAATCGACGAGGGCGCTTGGCAGGATGTGGGCGACACGGAGGCGTACCTGAGAATCAGGGACGCAGTTCCGGCACTGAGGCACAATAGAGGGCGCGCTGCACCGAAGGGATCAGATGGTGTGAAAACCGTTTACGTAACATCGGGTCCGGCCGACGACGTGACGACCGCTATCACGCCAACCGTTGAACGGAAAGAAGCCGTACGGCAGGTGTTTGACTTTATCTGTGAGACGCTCGGCCTCGCCGCCGGGGCGCAGGTGGAACTTGCTTCTGTAGGAAAAGGCGGATCGGACCGCGACTTCTTCCGTGTTGTTGCGGCCGGCAGGGCGCCGGTCATCCTGATGCGTTACGGCCGGATGTACGCGGAAAACGATCTCTATGCGGCCGTCGCCTCCTTTCTTCGGGAGATGGGCGTGAGGGTTCCCGCGATTTACGGCCATGATCCGGAGAGGAGGCTGATCCTGATGGAGGACCTGGGGGATACGGACCTCTACGTGCTCCGCGATGCCCCGTGGGAGGTCCGCCGCGGCCTCTACGAAAAGGTTCTCGCACTCGCCGCGAGAATGCCATCATTTTCACTGGATCGCCTTCCCGCCGGGCTCCGTCTGATGCCCGGCTTCGATGCGGAACTCTACCGGTGGGAGCGAGACTATTTTCGGGAAGAGTGTGTTCGGAACGTCTTCCGGCTGGACCTTGCAGCGGCGGATGAGAAGGTGCTGGAGGCGGAGCTGTCGCGCCTGGCCGGGCGGCTGCTTGCGACCCCTCCCGCCCTCGTCCACCGCGACCTCCAGTCGCAGAACGTGATGATCCGTGAAGGCGAACCGGTCCTCATCGATTTCCAGGGGATGCGCCCCGGAAGCCCCTTCTACGACCTCGGATCTCTCCTCTGCGATCCATACGTGACGTTTCCGGAGGAGGGGCGGGATCAACTCCTCCGATTTTATTACGAGATTTCTGGCTCCGGTTACCCTTGGGATATGTTCCGGGAACTTTTCCTGCTCGCCTCCGCTCAGCGGCTGATGCAGGCCCTCGGGGCCTATGGTTTTCTGGGCCTCAAACGTGGAAAATGCCACTTCCTGGCCCACATCCGTCCGGGCCTGGAAAACCTCATCGCCGTGACCGCCGAAACGCGTGTTCTCCCGCAGTTGAACGCGCTTGCCCAACGCTGCCGCGAGACCGTCCCGCGGATGCCTCTGGGACCCCCCTTTTGATCATTGCCTTTTAATGGGCGACCCTTGTCAAAGAATCAATTATTGAAGTCGTGTTTTTAGCGAAAAGCGATTGTGTTACGGATAGTGAAACTCTCCGCGGCAAGCCGCTGGGGATTCTGTAAAGAATTTTGCTGAACCTAATGACTGTCGGAGCAGAAACGAAACAACGGAATGCATTATTACCGGCCGCTCAATCCTCGCCTGGTGGAAGCGCAGAGAAAACCGGGTTGGCTTCAAAATTCAGGCTGAAGCTTAAAATGGGCCGGTTGGAGGTGATCACGACCGAACCCCAGAATCCTTCAGGAATCGTTACGAAATTTTGCAAGTTAAATGCCTGGTGGAAACCGGGGCCAAGCGAGGTGTTCTTGCTTACCAGAAGGTCTCCATTATGGTGATAGACCGTCAGCGTCACCGTGGCGCTATTGTTGGACGGGTTGGTGAGCACAATCCCGGTCAACTTTTCCGCAAAGGTGACGAAGCGCGTAGCTCCGGTGGTGGCGGCGTTGACCCCCGCCTCGGCGTTGGGAGTTGATCCGCTGAAGCGCCGAAAGATGAGATTGGTTTTCACCGGTCCGCTGCATTCACAAATAGCCCAACCCTGTTGAATAGTCGATGCGGATCCTGGATCTGTCAGGGTATGGATGGTTCCCTTAGCAGGGATGGAGGTGCTCCATTCCGCCCGTATGCCTCCGTCGATGGGGATGTACAAGGGATCTCCGGTATCAGAGTAGAATCGCGCGGTGCAATTCACAGAAGAAGTCCCGCTATTGACATATGTAAACAGCGAGCGCCACTCTCCTCCCGTGGCAATATGAGGAAGATAATAGGTGTTTAAAGGAGTGGTGCCGCCGCCGCTTTGCCACCGCTGATACCGGTAATTCAGCAGGGGAACGAATTCGGTGGTGGCCTTCTGGTGGCCCGTGGTATTGGGATGGCTGTCCTCGGAGGGATAATAAGCGGTGTTGGATGCCGTTGCGATCACGTGTTCGACGTCGTTGTTGTTCCAGCGGTGGTGGTTTCCCACAGCGGTCAGGACGTTGTAATAGTCGAACACCGCCACGTTGGCCAAGGGATAACCGTCCAGCCAGTTATCCACCAGCCAGGAGTTGAAGGCCCGTGCATTGGCGGCGCGGGCGGCGTCGGTCTCCGAGGCCATCAGAGGCGGGGCTGTGATGACGATGAACAGCTTGTCCGGCCGGGCCTGAAAATAGGTGAGCAGGCTGTTGTACACGGCCTTGGCGTTGGCCACGGTGAGGTCGTAGGATATTTCCGCGGCCGGCGGGTCGTTGGGATTGCCCTCCAGGTTCGAGTTGGGAAAGCAGGACTTGAAAAGGATGATCCGGTTTTCACCTGCCGGGGCGGATGCCGGCCGCGACCAATCCCCGAAACCGCCCA
>JAFGRP010000176.1 GCA_016935075.1 Deltaproteobacteria bacterium
AATGCCCCGGAACCCGCCGTGAAAACCACCGCCGTTAGGGTCGTCCCGACGGCCAGCGCCGGATCGAAATGAAAGCCGAAACGGATCACGGGCATCATCAGGGCGCACCCGCCCGTCCCCAGAAGCCCGCCGACGACGCCGGCCAGAATCCCGACAATGAAGTAAATCACGAAACTCATAACCATGCCTCCTTTCAAGGTTGCGACGCCCCGCACGCACGGCGCGTTGCATCATGCCGAAACCGCCCGGTCAATTTCCCCAATGCCGCTCAAAAGTGAAAAAACAGGACTTGAGTCACCTCGGCGTCCATCCTCCGTTTGGCAATCACCTTCCGGACAAGCCGTCAAAGCTCCCTGTAAAACGAGTATCCCGGGCCGATCACCTCAATCGCGATTCTGTCGTCCATATCTTGTTCCATACCATCATTTTATTTCTCAATTGCAGTGGTAGCAGTGCTCCATTGCACCGGCTGACGCTGGCAGGATCTGGAGCGTCGTGTGCTTGATTCCGTATTTTTCAATCAGCATCTTCTGGACCGCGCGGATGATCGCTTCATGGTCGGGTGAATCTTCCCCGGAAACAAGATGGGCGGAGAGCAGCTTCTGCTCGGAACCGGTCTCCCAGATGTGGAGATCGTTCACCTCCGCCACGGCGGGGATCGCCAGCAGGTCGTTCCTGACTTTAAGGAAATCGATCCCGGGAGGCACGGCGTCCAGAAGCGAATTGACCGCCTGCCGAACGATTTTGTAGATCTCGCGGGCAATGAACACGCAGATCGCCAGGGAGAGGAGGGGATCGACGAAACGCCAGCCGAAGAACATGATCAGCAGGGCGCCGACGATCACCCCGAGGGAAAACAGGGAGTCCTGGAGTGAATGGATCCAGGCAGTTTTCATGTTGATATTCCGTGCGGAGATCTTCTGCAAGAGCAGTGTCGCCGCCCCGTTGCCGACGAGGGCCACGACGGCGACCCAGAGCATCACCTGGCCGGGGATTTCCGCCGGCGCCGAAAATCGTTTGAGGGTCTCCCAGAAGACGAAGGCGATCACGACGGACAGGCCGATACTGTTGACGAAGGCGGCGATAAACTCGATTTTCCGGTAGCCGTAAGTTTTTGCCGTATTCGCAGGACGGCGGGAAACCTTCTCGGCCCAGTAACTGAAGAGCATGTGTGCGATGTCGCTCAGGTTGTGGACGGCGTCCGAGACCAGCGCCATGCTCTGGATCAGCAGACCGAAAATCATCTCAAAGGCCACGATCCCGCCGTTGATCAAGATGGCGAAGATCAGGTTTTTCAGCGACGCGGGCTGCACATGATGGTGACCGTGGTTGTGTTCCATTGCATTCACCCGATCAAAAAGGGGCTCCCGATGAAATAGATACCCAGGAGGCCGATGACCGCCCCGGCGCCCTTCCGGAACCAGCCCCCCGAACCGATCCAGGTGGCACTTTCGGTCAGCCGCCGGACCAACGCCGTCGAACTGCCGGCGACCATGATGGGGAGGCAATGGCCCAGGGCGAAGAGCAGGATCAGCAGAACCCCGGTTATGACCTTCTGCTGAACCGTGATGATCGCCAGAATCGGGGCGATGAAACCGAAGGTGCAGGAGCCGGAGAGCACCCCATAGGCCAGCCCCAGAAGGAAAGCGCCTCGAAGGCCCTTGACGTTGAGCCGGTGCAGACGGCTCCCGGAGAGGTTGCACTTCTCCACACCCAGCATCCCCAGGGCCACCCAGACCAGGACCAGACCGACAACGATCTGCCAATAGCTCCCAACATCCCCGAGCATCCGGCCCAGAAGCGCACAGACCATGCCGATTACGGCGATCGTGATGAACAGCCCCGTGGTAAACAGGATGGCGTAATGGGCCGCCTGCCGCGGCTTGAGCGCCTGATCCTGCCCGGCCACGTAGGCCACGATCAGCGGGATGGAGGCCAGATGGCAGGGACTTAACAGAACGCTGACCATCCCCCATAAGAAGCAGCCCAGGGCCGCCAGATAGGTCGCACCGGTAATCCAGTCATTGATGGTGAGAAAAAATTGCGTCAGCATGGTCATTCCTCCAATTCTACGCCCAAAGCCTTGAATCGGCTGACGATATCCTTCTCGCTCAGAAACCCCACGTGCCGGTAAACCTCCTTGCCATCTTTGTCGAAGAAGATCTGCGTGGGGATGGTCTGAATACCGAAGCGCTTGGCCGGCGTCTGGTCTTTCCAGACATCGAGGAAAACCACAGCGGCCTTCCCGGCATACTGCTTTTCCAGCTTCACCAAAATCGGCGCCATCATCTTGCAGGGAACACACTCTCCGGCGCCCAAATCGACCATTGTGACCATCCCTTTGACGGGTATCTCCGGCATCGCCGTGGCGAAAAGAGCCGGTAGCCGTGTGAACAGGAGAAGGGCCGAAAGGCAGAAGATACCCGCCATAACCTTATAGTTATTCTTTTCCATTGTAAGACTCTCCTTGTTTTATTTTTCAAATGTCTGTCCCGAATTTCCGCCTCGGTTCGGTCTCTATCGGCAAGCAGCCGCTCTCCCGAAATCATCCTCCCGAAGGCGCTTCCCGAATCACCGTTTCACCTCGACGCGGCAGACCCCCGCCAGGGATCCCTTCTCTTCCGGGAAGTACTTCCCTTTGATTTTCAAAGCGACATTGACCAGACTGATCAATACGGGCACCTCCACCAGCGGGCCGATCACCGCTGCAAAGGCCGCCCCGTGGTTGATCCCGAAGACCCCGACGGCCACGGCAATGGCCAGTTCAAAATTGTTGCTGGCGGCGGTGAAGGAAAGCGTCGCCGACTTGGCATAATCGGCCCCCGCCTCGGCGCTCATCCAGAAGCTCACCAAAAACATCACAATAAAGTAAATCAGGAGCGGGACGGCAATAAGGGCGACATCGCCGGGCTGTTCGATGATTTTCCGGCCTTGCATCGAAAACATGACCACGATCGTAAACAAAAGCGCCACAAGCGTAATGGGGGAGATCCGCGGAATGAACTTTTCATGGTACCACGCTTTCCCGCGCAGCTTCACCAGGATGAAACGGGTAATCATCCCGGCCAAAAACGGGATGCCCAGATAGATGAAGACGCTCTCGGCGATCTGCCCAATTGTAATCTGAACCACCGCCCCGGAAAGACCGATGAGCGGCGGAAACACGGTAATGAACAGCCAGGCGTAAACGCTGTAAAAGAGCACCTGAAAGATCGCGTTGAAGGCAACAAGCCCCGCGCAGTACTCGCAATCGCCCTGGGCAAGGTCGTTCCAGACAATGACCATGGCGATGCAGCGGGCCAGGCCGATCATAATCAGGCCGATCATGAACTCCGGCTGGTTGTGAAGAAACAGGACCGCCAGCAGAAACATCAGGATCGGGCCGATGAGCCAGTTCTGAATCAGACTCAGCCCCAGCACCTTGAAGTTCCGGAAAACATCGCCCAGTTCCTCGTACTTCACCTTGGCAAGCGGGGGGTACATCATCAGGATCAGTCCGGCGGCGATCGGAATACTGGTCTGCGTTCCTTCCGGCCGGAGCGAACCGATCCAGTCGCCGACGCCGGGGGCAAAATACCCCAGCAGCACGCCCGCCGTCATCGCCAGGAAGATCCAGAGCGTCAGGTAGCGGTCCAGAAACGAAAGTCGTGTGGCGATTCCATCAGTCATTATTTCCTCCTCACTTCAGTTAGGTGAGGATCTTCTCCTTCTGACACCCGCTTCTCAATACGTGTCCAGTATCCAGGTCCTGATCTCGTCCCGGACCCGCTGGAAAACCGCAAGAATCTCCTTCTCCGTACCTTTTGCCGCCGCCGGATCTTCGAAACTCCGATGGTGTCTGACGCCTCCTCCCGGAACAACGGGACAGCTCTCCTGCGCGTGATCGCAGACGGTCACCACCTCGTCGAAGGTAATCCCCGTGACTGCATCAAGACTTTTGGCGCGCTGGCCACCGATGTCGATCCCGATCTCGGCCATGACAGCGATAGCCGCGGGATGGACGGCAGTCGGTTCGGTGCCGGTGCTGTGCACCTCCCAGCGCTCACCCTTGAGTGCCCGAAACAGACCTTCAGCCATCTGTGACCGGGAGGAGTTGTGGGTGCAGACGAAGAGAATCCGTTTCCTTCCCTCCGGTCTCGCCGCGGTTACGGTCTTATTCCCCATTGTTTCTCTCCTCGATTATGCGATGAAGCTGCCGTAGATCATTCCCGCCGCAGTGGACAGGACCACGACGATGGCGCAATAGGTCAGGGTCTTTTTCAGACCCATGATTCCCGCAAGCGTCAGCATGCTGGGGAGCGAAAGCGCCGGTCCCGCCAGCAGCAGCGCCAGGGCCGGCCCCCGCCCCATCCCTGAGCCGATCAGCCCCTGGAGAATCGGAACCTCCGTCAGCGTCGCAAAGTACATCAATGCTCCCGAAACCGAGGCAAAGAGGTTCGCCCAGAGCGAATTCCCGCCCACAAGGCCGGCGATGTAATGCTCCGGGATCAGGGCTTCATGGCCGGGACGCCCCAGCAGAAACCCGGCCACGAGGACGCCGGCCAGCAGGAGCGGGAAGATCTGTTTCATAAATCCCCAGGTCGCCTGCACCCAGGAGGTCAGTTCACCCCTGACGAACCAGGTTTTCAGCATGACGGCCAGAACGATCAGAAGCGCTCCGGTCGCATACCATTTGGCCGCGAAAATGGCCTTCCAGAC
>JAFGRP010000015.1 GCA_016935075.1 Deltaproteobacteria bacterium
ATGGCTGAAGGTCGGGCGGACATCCTTCACCACTTCGACGAGATCCCGCGAAAATTCGTAAAAGTCCCCGGGCGAGTGCCGGAACCAGTCGATGTCGAAAACCTTTTCCGGATCGTAGCGGCGGGTCACATACAACCCCTGGGGACCGCGAAAGTCGGGAATCCCCGCGGCGGTGGAAATTCCGGCTCCGGTCAGAGCCACGACGGATCCGGCGTCTTTGATCAGCCCGGCGCATTCGGCGGGGTCCAGGGTCTGGAGGCGTGGCATCATGGCGATTCTTCTCCGGTCTCCCGAATCATCCACATCGGGTTGACCCGATGTCTCGGTACAGAATAAGCTGAAAAAGCGACACGCAGTGTCGGATTGACGGAGCATTCAGCAGAGGGTGGGATTGTTGATATCGGCCTTTCCCCGTGGATGGTTCTTAGCCAGAAATCATTTCCTTTGTGCTATCAGGGTTCACTGTTTTCTTGTCCATACAATAGAGGATCCAGCGGCGCGATGCACTCCGGCCCCTCGTTGGCTGGTTTGTTGACGTAGCGGGAGACCGGGTACATAGCGAGCAGATCGTTGGCGGCGGGGCGCAGGAGCGGGGCGAGCCGGTCGTGGTTTTGCTTTGCCGGGTCGAGCCAGAGATCGAAATCGCTGGACTCCAGGATCACCGGCATCCGATCATGCAGGACGGCGACGGACTCGTTGGCGGCGGTGGTGAGGATGGCGCAGGATTCGAGCGTTTGCGAGCCGTCCCGGTTGCTCCAGTGTTCCCACAGGCCGGCGAAGGCCAGGGGCCGACCGTCCTTGCGGTGGATATACCAGGGCTGTTTCTGCGTGCCCTCGCGCTTCCACTCGAAAAATCCGCTGGCAGGAATAAGACAGCGGCGGTGGCGGAAGGCGGAGCGGAAGGCCGGGGAGGTGTGGGCCGTTTCGGACCGGGCGTTGATGGTGCTGAAACCGGGGGCGGGCTCCTTCGTCCAGAAGGGCACCAGGCCCCAACGCAGGGAGGCGAGCTTGCGCGTTCCCTCTTCCATCCGCACCGCCGGGATCTCCTGGGAGGGGGCGACGTTGTAGCGCGGTTCGATCTTGCCCGTCATCAGGTTGAAATAGGCGAGCAGTTCGTCGTAGCTGAAGATGATGCAAAAGCGGCCGCACATGGGAGGCTCTCCGGGGGATCGGTATTTTTTACAATATAGCACTACGGGGCGGTTTACTTGTCGGCATGAAAGGCAAGTTCAAAAACGAAATCCCACCACGGGAGGTCTAATGGATGTCTGTTATGGGAGGGGGCTATGAAAACCATAAGACAATTAATCACTTGCCTGGCAGGTAGGTATCGGGGTAAGTTGGCATATCATGATATGATGTTGGCTTAATTGGCGAGGGGGAGATGGCTTACAACCTGTAACCGCATATCCAAAGAGGCCGTCCGGGATTTTGAAATCCTTGGGCGGCTTTTGTGTATTTGGAATTAGCAGACTTAAGTTTGGGGGGCAGTCGCAGTCCATTGGCATCCCCATGGAAAAATCGAAGTAGGAGGCGAGGCGAAACATGGACAAAAAGGCTTTTATTCACGGAATGGTTGCTAAGCATCTCAGCGATGTATCCGGGCAACTTGCCGTATTTCTGGAAAATGTTTTGCCCTCGCTATCAGATGATTGGTGGCACAAGGCCGTCATCAACACCCTGTCGTTTCAGCAAAAGAGACGGTTGGAGCAACGCAACATCACGTCACTGGGCGGCCTTGACCTCGCTGGTCTTCTTCGGGTTCTGGACCAGAACTGGTATCAGATTTCCAACAGCCTGGACCTGACTTCCGAAGCCCGTCACTTCGTCAAGGAAATGCAAACGGTCCGTAATCACTGGGCGCACGTGGACACAGAGGGCTTTCCCGTTGACGACATATATCGTGACCTGGACACCCTCCAGCGATTCGCGGTTGTTATCGGCGGGGATGACAAGTTGATTCAAGACTTACGGAAGACAAAGGCCGAGCTTCTCGCGTCGGAGACCCAATCGCCATCTGATCGAAGCATAGAGACGCCCTCCGAGCCGCCGGAAAGGAAAAACGATGCGGCCGAATTCGAACCTGGGCAAATCGTCTTTGCCAAATCAAACCCATCAAGCCGTGGCGCTGTGGTTGCCGTGTTGCCCGGAAAGCCTGAGAACCGATTCAAGGTCTTCATAGACGGGGCAACCCAAACGTTTTACGCATCGCAATTGCAAGCCGAAGACCAGCGTGAGGAAAAGGAAGATGCCTTACCCTGCGACCAATTTCATGCCTATCTTACCGCGCTACAGATAAAGTATCCGGGGTTATCCACCCTCTACTCACTCAACGCCGCCCGTGTCGATTTCATCCCCTATCAATTCAGACCGGTGTTGCGGTTTATCCGGTCGGATCGACCGCGCTTGCTCATTGCCGACGGCGTTGGTGTAGGTAAGACCATTGAAGCTGGCCTTATCCTGCGCGAACTTCAGGCGCGACGTGAGATACGTTCTGTGCTCATTGTTTGCCCGCGCCCGCTGGTTACCGAGAAAAAGTGGCAGAACGAGATGAAACGCTTCGAGGAGCGTTTTACTCATCTAGATGGCGCTACCTTGCGGTATTGCATTAACGAAATGGATATGGATGGTGTCTGGCCGGAGCAACACCAGAAAATCATCGTACCGTACTCCCTATTCGATGAATCGCTTCTGTATGGCTCGGCTCCCGAAGGAAAGCGAAAGCGGAAAAAAGGCCTCCTTGATCTTGATCCACCACCCCGCTTCGATCTCGTTATTGTCGATGAGGCTCACCACATCCGAAACCAGGATACATCCAGCCACAAGGCCGTGAAGTTTTTCTGCGATCATGCCGAGGCAGTTGTTTTCTTGACGGCCACCCCGATCCAGCTCGGCAGCAACGATCTCTTTGTCCTTCTGAATACGCTACGCCCCGATCTCATCATTGACCAGGAGAGCTTCTCACACATGGCTGAGCCGAACCCGTTTATCAATCAGGCGGTGACAGCGATGCGGTCTCAAGCGCCGGAATGGCAAAGTCTGGCGATGGAGGCTCTCGATCAGGCTGCGTCCACGCCCTGGGGCAAGGCCATACTTAGGCATAATCCGAATTTTGGTCGGATTCGCTCTGAACTCTTGGGGGGCGGGGTTACACACGAGGAACGCATAAGGATGATCTCCGATACGGAGGGGATGCACACCTTCGCAGGTATCATCAACAGAACCCGCCGCCGCGACATTGGGAATTTCACGGTCAGGAAGCCCGAGACGGTCGTCGTGCCATTCACTCCG
>JAFGRP010000177.1 GCA_016935075.1 Deltaproteobacteria bacterium
ACGCTGTTGGCCGACCTGCGGGGATAGTCCGGATAGGAGATCCCCTGGAAGACGCCCGTCTTTGCCCCGTGAATCTCGGCGATCTCCTCGCCGTCGACGGAAATCCGTCCCTCACCGATGACGATGCTTGCCCCGGATTCTTTGAGATGGGTAAAGCGCCGCACCCCGATTTCGTAGAGGACGATCCGGTTGAAGGGCCGGATCTGGCCGCTGAAGACCACCTCGCTGCAACCGAGCGCCCGTCCCGAACCGAGCGATCCCCGCCAGGTACAGAAAAAACCCAGAAGCTGCCAGATCGCGTCCACACCGAGGCAGCCGGGCTGGACCGGATCGCCGGGCATGTGGCATTGAAAATACCAGGCATCGAGGCGGATATCCTGTTCTGCCACGATCCTCCCCTGGCGGCCGTTCCCCTGGATTTCGAGAATCCGATCCACCATCAGGAAAGGCGGTGCCGGCAAGCGGGCCACAAAGCCTTCCGGGGGAGCTTCCACCAGATTTCCATAGGCAAAGGCGATGAGCTCCTGCTGTCCGAAATGGGAACGCTCCTGAAACTCTTCGTAGGTCATGATGCCCTCCGGTTGTCATCGACGGCGAGAAGCAGATGAACCCACGTCAGGCCGGCGCCTACGAGGCAGATGGACACGCGGTCCCCGGGCCGGAGATCTTCCCAGTGTTCGCTCAACACGGAAGGCGCCCCGGCGCAGCCCGTATTCCCGAATCCGTCCACGTTGTACCAGTGCTGCCTCTCCGGAATTGCCGCCCGCTCGCAGACGGTCCGAAGGGCCCCCAGGTTCGCCTGGTGGCCGATGAAATGGAACCGCTCGCCATGGCCATTGCCGTTGCCCGGAACGTCCATAAGGCAACGGGCGGACTCCGTCATCCGGCGGATGGCAAACCCCTGGACGGCATGGCCGTCCTGGTGGAAATGGCCCATCGGGGGAATATTGACCTTCTTCCAGGCCGAGGCGTTCGTCCCGCAGCCGAATTCCACAAAGGCCGTACGCGCCTTCACCGATGCCGAAACGATTGCGGCGGCGCTGCCGTCGCCGAACAGAACGGCTGTAGACCGATCGCTGAAGTCGATGGCGCGGGTGATATTTTCCGGCTGGACGATGAGCACGTATGGGGGAAGCCGTTCCGCCGCCATCCGGCTGAGTAGATCGATTTGCATCCCGAAGCTCGTGCAGGCCGAGTTCACGTCCAGGCATGGGGCGTCGATTCCCAGTTCCGCCGCAACCGTGGCTGCCTCCGCCGGTGTCGAGAGGGTGGGGGCGCAGCAACCCGAGATGACCAGGCCGATGTCGCCGGGTCCGAGGCCCGCCCGGTCGAGAGCCATCCGCGCCGCGGCCGCCGCCGTCTCTGCGTTCCGGTAGAGGCTCGCCTCATGGGCCGCCCGCGGGTCGCGGTTCTTCGTCCGGCAGATATAATCCAGCGAAAGGACCGTCCGCCGCTCACGTATCCCCACGCGTTCGAGGATCCAGGTCTCGTCGGTCCCGATTCCGAGTTCCACGAGGAACCGGTTCGTGATGACGTTCTCAGGATGAAAATGGCCGATGCCGTGCAGGTAGAGCATCAAATCAACTCCCGGCCGATGATCATGTTCTGGACCTCGCGGACCCCTTCATAGATGTCGATAATCTGGGCGTCCCGGATCAGTTTCGAGATCTCGTATTCCGAGATGAAACCGTATCCGCCGTGGAGGTGCAATCCCTCCGTTGCGCAGAAGACGGCTGCCTCTGCCGCCAGATTCTTGGCGAGCGAGGCGTAAACGCCCTGGTCGGGCGCCCCCTTCTGGATCAGGAAGGCCGCCTTCATCAGCGCCATCTCCGCCTGCTCCGTCTTTTTCCACATCGCGACCAGGGTCTCCCGGGCGACCGGCATGTCGCAGATCCGCTGGCCGAACTGTCGGCGCTCCCGCGTATAGGCCAGGGTGAGGTCCAGTGCGCGCCGGGCGAGACCGACACCGATCGCGGCCACCATGGGACGCGCGAAGTCGAGGACATCGGTGAGGTACTGGAAGCCGAGCCGCCGGTCGCCGATGATCTGATCGTCGCCGATCTCAACGTCCTCGAAGGTAACGGTTGCCGTATTGGAGAGGCGCTGTCCCAACTTGTCTTCCGGCTTTCCCGTTACGATCCGCCCCCCGCAGGGAAGCGGGATCTCCCGGCAGGCCAGGGAGCCGGCCTCCGCCGTATCCGGCTCTACGGCCAGCGCGGGGACGACAACGCAGGCGATAAAGGGCGAAGAGGGTTTGCCGACCTTGCAAAAGACGGTAAACTGTGACGCGAACGAGGCATTCGTGATGAAGCATTTCGCTCCGTTGAGCAGGTATTTTCCGTTCTTTCCTTTCCGAATGGCGGTCGTCATGGCGAAGTTGTCCGAACCCGCCCCCGGTTCCGTGAGGCAGAAGGAGGCGAGGAGCGGCCGTTCCACGAAGGGAACCAGGAAGGACTGTTGCTGTGCCTCCGTACCGTGCATGGCGATCACGGCATTGGCCAGATCGTTGCACATGGCCGACGTGGCAATGCCGCTGTCTCCGTACGAAAGCTCCCGGATGATCAGGGCCGTCGAGATGAGATCGAGGCTGTAACCCTTGACGGCCTCAGGGATGGAGAGGTTCAGGATGCCGAGGTCCCAGGCCTTGCGGATGATGTCAAAGGGGAAGGCGTGGCCCTTTTCCAGGGTCATGACACGGGGTGTGATCTCCCGGCCGACGAAACGGCGGACGGTATCCAGATATTGGGTCTGTTCTTCACTCAGATTGAAATCCATGAGAAAACGCCTCGTTCTATTGTTTTCTGTTTTCCCGCGGGCCGCGGGCGCAACTATCCGGTGCCGCACCGGCCGTTTGCACGGTAACAGGCATCAACCGTGCCACCATGCTGGAAGGAGACGAATTTACCTCAAAAGCACAACCGTGACGGACTGTTGGCGTTGAACGGCGCCGCTTTCAGGAGAGGCTTCCGCTTCGCAGATACGGCTTCCGGATGCGTAACTGCCGGCGGGGGTGCGAAGCGCACTACGCAGCCCCACTCCCCCCGCTTGACTTCCCGGAGGGGATTACGGTATGCGTCTTCCATGGAAATCTTCATGCTGACGGCGGTGGGCATTACGGTGTCCGTCGCCCTGATCATCAACAAAAAACGGGAGCCGCTGCACCTCTCTTTCGCCGCCCTCTGCCTGGCCATCGCCTTTTATAAAGGGGGCGTTTTCTTCAGTCCTTTCTTTCATTCCGGCGTCTGGCTTTTCGTCGAACGTCTGGGCCTCCTCGCCCTCCCCCCCCTTGCGATCAAGTTCAGCCGGGACTTCTGCGAGGAACAGAGCCTGATCCGGAAACGGGACCTCAGCACCACGCTCCTGGTCAGCGCCGGGTTTGCCGCGGTCCTCTTCACCCCCGTCTCGGGCTGGAAACATCTGGGGACGTTCATGCACCTCTATGCCGCCGGGGTTTTCCTCCTGTGCTATCTCTCCCTGATCGCCTATGCAAAAAAGAAGGCGGCAGGCGCGGAAAAGAAGCGCCTTGTCTATCTCATCATCGCCTCCACCGCGGCCATTGCCACCTACAGCATCCCACCCCTGTTCAACCTGGTCGTCGCCGGCATGCTCTATTTCATCCTGATCATGATTACCCACCCCCACCTGACGGAGCTCCATGACCTTATGGCCCGCACTCTGGTGATCCTGATCATTGTCCTCTTCACGACCATCGTTTTCTATCTCGTCATCGGTTTCTTCGGAAAGGGACCTGCGCCGCCGTTCACGCTCGTCTTCATGGTTTCCTTCATCATCATCATCGCCATCGGACCGTTTCAGGTTATCCTGAAACGGATGCTCACGACAATTTACCCCGGGATCAAAGACGTCTTCACCTCGCCCTATGATCTGGACGAGAAGTTGGAGAGGGAAAAGGCGCTCCTTCTGGAGAAAATGGCCCCTGTCCTCGCGCACGAGATCCGGAATCCCCTCGGTTCGATCAAGGGGGCCGCACAGGTCCTCCGTTCGGAGGCGGAGGGGGAGGAGCAGCGGAAACTGCTCGACGTGATCACCGAGGAGGTGGACCGCCTGAACCGGGTTGTTTCGCAGTTTCTCGATTACGCACGGCCCTACGCGTCGGAGCTCCGCCCAAGATCGATCAACGCGGTCATCGAAAAGGCCCTGGCCCTCATTGAGACGGACAGAATTTCGGGCCATGTCCATATCCAGTTGGAATTCCATCCCCATCTGCCGCCGGTTCCCATGGATCAGGAACAGATCCACCAGGTCATCCTGAACATTGCCCTCAACGCCATCGAGGCGATGCCGGAAGGCGGCACGCTGACCATCCGGACGTCGCGTATCGAAAGCGACGCCGGCGATGCGGTGGGCATTTCCATCCGGGATACGGGTCTGGGGATCCGCCGCGAGACGCTCAAACAGATATTCACCCCCTTTTTCACCACCAAGGAGCGGGGGGTCGGGCTGGGGCTGGCCGTCTGCCAGCGGATCATCCGGAACCACGGTGGGCGGATCCGCGTGAAGTCGATCCCCGGCCAGGGAACGATCGTCTATATCCGGCTCGAAATTTGAAAACTCTTCCCGAATTTGTCAGAGCGGGCTTGTTGATGAAAATATGCGGAGGATAGTGCAAGCGGAGGGAAAATGGAAATCGCGCGGAAACGTAGGGACAAGAACGGCGCCGGCCTGAAGAAGGCAAAGATCCTGGTTGTGGACGACGAATTGAACATGCGGCTGGTCCTCCAGGCCATGTTGAAACAGGAGGGCTACGAGGTAGCCACGGCCGCGGACGGCCTGGAGGCCCTGAAGATCCTCCGGGAGGAGAAGATCGCCGCCGTCGCCGCGGATCTCAGGATGCCCAGGCTCGACGGCATGGGCCTCCTCGACCGGGTCATGCAGGAGGATCCATCGCTGCCCGTCATCATCCTCACCGCCCACGGCACCGTAGCGAATGCCGTTGACGCCCTGAAAAAAGGGGCCTTCGATTATCTCACCAAACCTTTCGAACAGGATGAGCTCAAGACGGTCATCCTGAAGGCGGTCAAGGCCCGGCAACTCGGCGATAACGACCTTTCTGTCGCAGCGGATGGGACCGATCCCGACCGGATCGTTGGAGAGAGCGGCCGCATGGCTGAGATTCATGAGATCATTCGGAAGGTCTCTCCCGCAATGACCACTGTACTCATCACGGGGGAGACGGGAACGGGCAAGGAACTGATCGCCCGTGCCATTCACCGGCAGAGCGCCCGGAAAGAACAGCCCTTCATCAAGATCAACTGTGCCGCCATTGCGCAGAACCTCGTGGAAAGCGAACTTTTCGGATACGAAAAAGGGGCTTTCACCGGTGCCGTTACCGCAAAGCCGGGAAAGTTCGAACTGGCCCATCGGGGAACCCTCTTCCTGGACGAGGTTGGAGAGATCCCGCGGGACATTCAGGCGAAGCTCCTTCAGGCGATCCAGGACCAAAGCTTCGAACGCGTCGGCGGTTTGAAGACGATCTCGGTGGACGTCCGGCTCATTACGGCGACAAACCGGAATCTTGTACAGGAGGTCCGGGAGGGGAATTTCCGTGAGGACCTTTTCTATCGCCTGAATGTCTTCCCCATACAGATTCCGGCGCTCCGGGAGCGGCCCGAGGACATCCTTCCCCTGATCAGCCATTTTCTCGATAAATTCAACCGGAAGCTGGGCAGGAAGATCGAAGGTCTCGACCCGGAGGTCAGGGATGGTCTCCTCGCATATCCCTGGCCGGGGAACATCCGTGAACTCGAGCACCTTGTTGAGCGGATGATTCTGATGGCGGAAGGTCCCACCATCACGATGGCGCTTGTCCCGCAGGAGATCGCTCAGGCTGCAAGGGAACCCCGCCTGAGAATCCACATGGAGGGGATGGAGAAACAGATCATCGCCCGCTGCCTCGAGGAGTGCGACGGCAATGTCACCCGGGCGGCCGAACGGCTGGGACTGAGCCGGAAGGGCCTTCAGCTCAAAATGATCAAGCACCATCTCCGGAAACGGGAGGAGGGATAACATCTTCGGGGATCCACCCGTTTGCTATTTGGGCGGGAATGCTGTAAAGATGCATCCATGAAGACGACGCCGGCCGAATATGCGGGGACCTACCAGGGGATAGCGCTGATCGCCGATCCCATCCACCGGTACGCCTCCTTCACCGTCCCCGCGGCGGACGGCAGCGAGAAGACCGAGAAGAACCTGATCGACTCCCCCTGGTTGCAGCGTCTCCGGCGGATTTACCAGCTCCAGAGCGCGCGCTGGGTTTACCCGGCGGCAGAGCACACGCGGTTTCAACACTCCCTGGGAACGATGCACGTCGCCGGCGAGTTCGGCCGCCACCTCTACCCCTCCCTGAAGGAGGTCTGTCCGGACGCCCCCTCTCCGAACTGCGTGGAGGAACTCCTGCGAGTAGCCGGTCTCCTGCATGACGTCGGGCACGGCCCATACGGCCATTTCTTCGACGACCATTTCCTGGGCCGGTACGGGATCACCCATGAAGATCTGGGCCAGTCGATCATCATCCAAAAGCTCGGAAGGGTGATCGCGGGGATCAGGCGGAGTCCCTCGGGATCTTTTGCCGAGGGCGAGTCGCTCGACCCGGGGGCGGTCGCCTTTCTGATCAGGATGCCGGGTCCCTATGAAGGCAAGAGGCCCCGCTGGCTTGAACTTCTTCGCCAGCTCTTCTCCGGCATCTATACGGTGGACAACCTCGATTACGTTCAGCGGGACGCCTTCATGACCGGCTTTTCGCTCGATATCGTCGATGTCGCGCGGCTGCGCTTCTACACCTTCTTTACAAAGAAGGGCCTCACACTCCACCAGGCCGGCGTCTCGGCTCTGAGCCGCTTCCTGAATGCGAGGCTGAATCTCTATTCCAACGTCTATTTTCACCGGACGACCCGGGCGCTCGACCTCCACCTCCAGGAGATCTTTCGGGAGACGATGGACCTGATCCTGCCTGAGAGCCCTGCTGATGATCTGGATGCATACCTGGATTGCGACGAGTGGCGTCTCTTTTCCGAGGTCCGGTCGTGGCGCAGCAGCGCCGATCGGCGGAAACGGACACTCGGGCGGGAATGGGGAAAGCTTTACCACCGGGAGGTCAAGTGGAAGATGTCGTTTTCGGCGGAGATTTCGATCGACCAGCTCCAGAGGGGGACCCGCTTCTCCCCCCCGCCCGACTATGAGAAACAGATCCGCTCTTGCCTGCCCGGCACGCTGAAGAGAATACCTTTCCGCGTCGATCTGGCGACCCAGGATCCGCGGCCGGTCAATCCGATGGCGGAGACGGACAAGCGGGTGAACATCTTCGATCCCGCGACGGGGATAACCTCCCCCGAACCCCTCCGGGAGATCTACCGCTTCATCCCGGCACGAGTCGTCCATCTGCGGGTTTTTTCCCGGAACCACGACCACGACAAGATCCTTGCCCGGGCGGCAGAGCGCATCCTCTGCAGCGTGGACGGGGCT
>JAFGRP010000178.1 GCA_016935075.1 Deltaproteobacteria bacterium
AATCGCCCTTTTCGGCAGAAGTCCTCTTGTTCCGCTGTTTGAAGCAGGGCCACGAAGCGCTCGGTCCTGGTCGAGGTGGGTTTGACATGTTCGATTTCAAAGGACGATTTCGTCTCCCTGGTGTAAAGGTACCCAAGCGCCCGCTTCAAAACTGAAGCAGGATAGCCCGCCACCACTTGTCGGCAGCGTTTTGGCAAATCGGCCTTTTCGAAGTCGCAAAGCGTATCGGTGCGTCGAACCACCGGGCAGAACCGGTTGTCACCCAGCAAGTTGTCGTTGACCCGTTGCCGCCGAACCTGGCGGGGCGGGCTGATTGTGTAGTATTCATACGGCTCGAGCAGGTCGATGTAGTTCCCCCGCTTCAGGTCATCAAGCGGAAGCGTTTTACCGGTCAGGAATTCGTACAGGAACCACAAGCGCCTGGCATACTTGCCGGTCGGTTGGGACCGAACATGAATCAAGAGGTCTTCCTTCTCAATCTTTTGAAACAAGAGGCTGAGGATTGCGAGGTTCGTCCCGTCATACTTGAGCGCAAATTCGAGATGCTCGCCAAGCGTGTCCCCTGGCCAGTACTTGGGTGGAAATACCTCCTCAACTATACCCCCGCTCGAGTCGATCCGGTGGATTCCGCTGGTAGTCACCAGGGACTTGTGCCAGTTCGGCATGACATCGAGGTTGATGTGGTTTAATAGAAACGGACACTGTGATAAGAGTAACCGTTAGGGAGGAGAAGTGTCCGATGAACGAGAACCAGCGCCGTGTAAAATACACAAAGGAATTCAAACAAGACGCCACCAACCTGGTAACCGAACAGGGATACAGTGCCAACGAAGTAGGCCGACGTCTCGGAATACACCAACCCAACCTTTCCCGCTGGGTACGTGAATATCTCAGAGACCAGCAGGGCAGTGCCGGGGGGGGGGTAGAACCCCCGCAAAGAGCTGGAGGCTGAGGTGAAGCGCTTGAAGAGGGAAAACCAGCGACTGCAAATGGAGCGGGAGATCTTAAAAAAGGCAGCAGCCTTCTTTGCCAAAGAGTCGAACGAAGATACGCATTCATCCGGCAGCAAATGAACGCCTATCCCGTCACCGTTCTTTGCGGGGTGATGTTGGTTAGCCGGAGCGGTTTTTATCCATATCTTCGTCATGACGGAAACCGAACCCAGGACCCGGAGCAGATCGCCTTGGAATCTTTCAGGCGGCCCCTTTTCAACGCATCAAAGGAAACGTATGGATCCCGATGGGTGGTCAAAGGGCCCCGGGCGCAGGACCGACCCATGCCCGTATGCAAACCTGATCATCCTGCGCATGCTGTCTGAGGTGCCGGCGCTCGTTGATAGCCCCGACGCACGGCGCGCCGTCGAGATGCTGCTCCATCACTGGCAGGTGCGCGGCAAGCAGAAGTACTTCCTCTTCAGCCTCGGGACCGACTTCGCGAAGCCTAGGGCGCCGCTCGTCCGGTAGGACATCCTGCACCATGTTGACACCCTGACCCGGTTCCCTGTCGCAAGGAAGGACAAACGCCTTCGCGAGTGTATCGCTCTGCTGGCGCGGGCGGCGGACGAAAGCGGACGCATCACGCCACGCTCGGTTAGGGCCAAGTGGAAGGGATGGGAGTTCTGTGAGAAGAAGGGGCCTTCGCATTGGATTACGTTCCTGTATCACCACGCCTTGCGGCGAATGGAGAAAGAACCATGAAAGGGATCACGGTCAACAGGGATCTTGTCGCCTCTTGCGGTTTATCCCGTGGAGGTGTGCGGTGACAACAAGCCAAGACACCATCGACTACCTGCTCGACCAGCTCTCGAGCCTGCCGAACGTTCGCGCGCGCAAGATGTTCGGCGAGTATGCCCTCTATTGCGACGAGAAGGTTGTCGCCCTGGTGTGCGACAACCAACTTTTCGTCAAGATCACTCCGCCGGGAAAGGATCTGGTCGGGCAGCGTTACGTGGAGGGCGAGGCGTATCCTGGAGCGAAGCCTTCGATGGTGGTCGACGCCGAGGAGATCGATGACGGTGAGCGCCTATGTGAGCTCATCCGGATCACGGCTGCCGCCCTCCCTGCGCCGAAGCCAAAGCGACCCAAGAAGAAACGTTCTCAAAGCGTGAGAATACGCCACCCGAAGTGATGGCGAGATCGGCAATGAGGTGCCCGAGGATGTGGAGAAATGCAACCATGATGGATGACGACGCGATTGCCCGGATGTGCCTCGCCCTCAACGAGGAGGATCCTGGAGATGCGCCCGTCCGGCGCGAGCAGGTCCTGCAGACCCTGAATGTACTGAGGAAAGAACCGGCGCGGGGCAAGGCTGTCGTTGCCGAGATCGATGGTCAGGTGGTCGGCTATGCGCTCTTGATCTCGTTCTGGTCGAACGAACTCGGCGGTGAGGTTTGCGTCGTTGATGAGCTCTACGTTGCTCCCACCCATCGCCGGAGAGGAATTGGGACAAAGCTTCTCCACACCCTACGGGACGGCGATGGCCTATGGCCGGAACGTGCGGCCGCCATTGGTCTGGAGGTCACGCCTACCAATGTCCGGGCCCGCCAACTTTTTTCGGGTCTCGGATTCACCGGTAGCAACACGGCAATGCATTTGGCTCGGCGACCCACCAAGCGAGGAGAAACCAGGTGACCACGCATCTTCCTGTTCCCGGCCATGCTTGCGCTGAGCCGCCTCAATTTATGGGTCTGCTCCCGGGAACCGTGTGGCTGGAGTTGATCGCGGCCGTCGGCTTCGAGCCGCTCGTGGTCTTCTTTGAGCACATCTCGTACAGTGACACCGGACACGAGGTGTTCCTCGTGCTGCGATCTGTTGCCAACGAAGGGGCATGACATGAACGAACTTCCCCCGCGCTTCTGGCCGATCTTTTTCGAGCTCTATGAGTCGCTCCCCAGGCAGGGACCGGGCAACCGCGCCTGCGCCGCGAGGGCCCTTGCTTTCTGTCGCGATCTGCCGCCCGCACCAACGGTGCTCGATCTGGGCTGCGGCGTCGGCGGGGGCAGACACTCCATCTCGCCGATCTCACATCAGGGTCCATCGTGGCGCTGGACAGCCATGCCCCGAGCATCGAGCGACTGCGGGTGACGGTCGCTATGCGAGGGCTCGCCGAGCGGATTCGGCCTATGGTCGGCGACATGGCCGAACCTGGGCTGCCGCCCGCGAGCTTCGACCTCGTCTGGTCCGAGGGGGCGCTCTACAACATCGGCATAGAGAACGCCCTGCGTGTCTGCCACGGGCTGCTGCGCGCCGGCGGATACCTGGTTTTCACCGACGCGGTTTGGCGCAAGGAGAACCCGCCGCCCGAGGTCAAAGCGGGCTTCGAGGACGACTATCCGACCATGGGCCGGGTTGCAGATGTTCTGGCTGTAATCGAGAGAAGCGGTCTGTTACTCATTGACCACTTCACATTGCCGCACGAGGCATGGTGGGATGATTTCTACACCCCGATGGAGATTCGTATCGGAGAGCTGCGCGGTAAATATGGGGATGACGACGAAGCGCTTGCCGTGCTTGACCAACTTGCGCAAGAACCTGAAATGCACCGAAGGTATTCGGACTACTACGCCTATGAGTTCTTTGTGGCGCGTCTGATGGGGTGAATGAACCCCAGAGAGATGGCGAAATGCGATTCAAGACCGCTTCCGCCTCATCGGGAGCGGCCTGATCTTTGATAACCCTTTGATATTGAAGATTTTCGGTTAACTGCGGGAGAAAGAGAAAGCCTATGAAGAGGGTTGCACACGGGGAGCCAGGAAAAATTGCGCATAGTCAGCGCTGCTGTATGTTTGATTGATGGCCGCTATTGGTCAAATTAGGAGAATGAATGGGCGCGCATTGTCTTCAGCTTGTGCCCTTTGAAGGGCTTGGCAGCGTTGAACCTTGGCTTCAAAACGCCGATGGGAGATGTGCTATCGTATCTGCTGCTAAACAACGGCTGATGGTGAATTGAAAGTCTCCACCCCTTATAGGGATGGGGACCTGACGGGGTTGAGTCGCTATTATGGATAGTCAAATCCATTTAACAGACATCTTTTCTCGATCCGATTTGTTTGTCGGCATTGACGAGGATAAACTATCCGACATTTTTAGCTTTGGTGATCGGGCCGTTTATGAGTGGGGGGAAACGCTTTTTCGCGAGGGGGACCCCGCTGCAAAATCCTATCTGGTCCTGAAAGGCCGTTTTAAGCTGAGCAAACTGCATGAAGATGGCAAGGAGGCCATTGTTCGGTATATCAACCCCGGTGAGATGACCGCCGCGGTTTCTGTTTTCAAAGGAAAAAATTACCCGGCCACAGCCCAAGCCGTCGGTCCCTCCGAAGTTGTCGGATGGAATCGGGAAACCATGCTGGAGATCATGACCGCCAATCCGCAAATTGCGATCAATTTATTGGGTTTGGTGGTTGAGCGTCTGGATGATATCCAAAACCGCTATCTGGAATTGCAGGCAGAACGGGTGGAACAGCGCCTCGCCAGGGCCCTCCTGCGCATCATGAAACAATCGGGCCGCAGGACCGACGAGGGTATCCTGATCGATTTCCGTCTCAGCCGTCAGGATCTGGCCGATTACACCGGCACCACCCTATACACCGTAAGCCGGACCCTCAGCAGTTGGGAAAAAAAGGGTTGGGTCAGGTCGGGCCGCGAACGGATAATCGTAGCTGATCCTCACGCGCTGGTATCCTTTGCGGAAACCGGTTGAGGGGGCACGTGTTTCGGTATCACCATACTGTCTGCATATTCCATATCTTAGGGCTTTACGAATTAACGAAGGGATAATTATGAAAGTGCTTTTTATCATTTCCACGGACGATCCTGAAACCGCATACAATGCCATGCGGTTGGCAAATGTGGCTGACAAAAAAGGCGACGAAGTGAGCGTCTTCATGCTCGGAAAAGGTGTGCTGTATGAAAAATGCAGCAATGATCAGTTTAATGTAGTCGAGCAGGTCAGTCAATTTGGAGGTGATTTTTATGTCTGAGGGGTTTGCATGAAATCCCACGGTCTGGAGGGATCACGTTCTTGTCCTATTGCCTGGATGGATGATCTTTACGAGTTGTCCATGGAAGCTGACAAGGTGTTTACTTTTTGATTCGGGGCATCCATTTTGAAACTGAATCTTTTTTCGCCTTCAGAATTATTGAACATATTGCTCTGCTTTCATTTTCCGGTGATTGAATGAAAACCCTGTCAGTCCTGACTTGAAAAAAGCTCAACCAGGTCATTAAAATCAGCATCGGTCAGAATTTCCGCAAAGCGTTTACCGCGGCGACTTTTCTCTTTGTAGAACGTCAAGCAAGCCTCTACGATGCGAAGGACGTCTTGCTCATCAAAAACACCAGGCAGTTCCTTTGCCAGCCGCGGGTGCCTTCCCAGCTTCCCGCCCAGTAACACCCGATACCCTTTCGCTTTATCACCCAATGTACCGGTAGGACATGCACGGATGCATTTCCCGCATGCCATACACCGTTCACGGTCGATGTCCACCGTTTCATCGAGGGTGATTGCATCATCCGGACAAGCGTCGACACACGCACCACAATGGGTGCAGGCCTCCTCGGTAATGGCCGGCAATACCGCCCCGATGATACCGACGTCCTTGATTTGAGGCTGGGAGCACGCATTGGGGCAATCGGCGACCGTCACCCGGAATTCGTGGTGGAATTTCAGATCATCGCCCACCTGTTCCTTCAGGAAAGAGAGCAGGTCTGCCGCCTGCAGAACCTGCTCCAACCGTTTGACCAGATCATCGGAAATGACAGATCGATTCGGGCATCCGCTGGGGCCAAAACAGGTATCGAGCTGATAGCCCTTTACCTCTGCGGCCATTCCGCTGAGATACCGTTTCTGGGTGGTCTTGACAGCCTCGATGTCGACAACCGTCTTGCCGTCCTCGGCGGCTTCTTTTTCCACCCTGGACCTCACTTTTTTTCGGACAAAAAACGGGACCTTTTTAAGGGCCGCCTCGGCTTCAACCGTCCATTGCATCGGTGATTCCTCGCTTCAAATAAAAACTCCGCCCCGGACAAAAGGGACGGAGTCTTTTGGTTTGTCTGATCGTTGAACTATTTTCCGAAAATCTTCGGGGGCCGGGTCGTATCCCCTGTGGCGTTGGGATACTTGGGATAGACATAGGCCTTCTTGCCGGTTTCGATGAGATGATCCGCCTCTTCCATGAACTCGTTGAAACGGGACTTGCATTCATAGAAACCGTGCCACCAGGCGTAGTCCGGGGCCATCATCATGGCCCCCATGCGCGCACGGCGACCTTCATGGTGCCACAGCTCGTAGAATTGCAGTTCCAGATGCTCGTCGAAGAACTTGGTCTCGTCCAGCAGGTTCTTGGCATACAGGTCGTCCAGCATGGCCTTGGCCGGCTTGAAGTAGACCTCGTTGTACTCTTCAACGGCTTTATCGAAACCCTGGTAGAAATCATCGATCCAGGAATCCCCATGGCAGGCGCGGCAGACGTTTTTCATCTTCTCACGCTCCACTTGCCAATCGTTGCCGGCGGGAAAGGGCTTGAAATCAGCCGGTCGAACCGTTAGCGGCGCCTGGGTCTCCCAGGAAATCCGCTCGGTGACGTCGTGAGTCCCCATCACCTTGCCCGTTCCGCTCATGTGACAGGCGGCACAGGTGGGAGCCCGATAGTCCGTACCCGGCGTCCAGGTCCCGGCGGCGGCCTTGAAATTGAATTCGTCTCCAAAGGCGTTATAAATGGTGCCGTGTTTGGATTCCTCGTAGATCTCGATTTGGGGGTGATCCGGTCCGAGGTGGCAGGAATCGCAGGCCTCGGGTCGCCGGGCCTCGGAAACCGCGAATCGGTGTCGGCTGTGGCAGGAGGTACACGACCCCTTGCTGCCGTCCAGATTCAGCCGCCCAACGCCCACATTGGGCCAGGTGGTGGAATCCAACTTGCCTTTGTCATCTATGGCCAATACCGTACCATGGCAGTGGTAGCAGCCGGTTTTGCGCTCGTTGTCCGAGTTCATACCCTTGTTCAGCCAGGGGTCCAGCTTCCACATGATCTCGATGGTATTGGCGTGCTTGCTCTTGCTGTATTGGATCACCTCGTCCGGGTGGCAGCGGGAACAGTCTTTGGGGGTCACCACCGTGGCGATGGGCACCTTGTATTTCTGCTCGCCATAGGGCAGATCGCTGCGGCCATAATACTTTTCATGGCCTTTGGCCACGTCCTGATCCCCCGGTTGGGCCAGATGGCAGTCCAGGCAGGTGATGTTGGCGCTGGCGTGACGGCTGTTGGCCCAGTCGCCGAACAGGCCGGGTTGGGTCTGCCGATGACACTCGATGCAGGCCACGGCTTCAGGAGGGATGCTTCGCTCGATGCGATATTCTTTCACCTTGGCATAATTGGGTTGCGCCAGAGCCGGCAATGGTGCCGAGACCAGCACCAGCAGAACCAGGACGACGCCTGATAGGACAGCCGATTTTCGTCGCCTCATAGTGACCCTCCTTTCGGTTTAAAGATCAGACAAACGGCTATCGATATAAATGACTCACAGTTTTCTCAGCCCTTTGGCCTGATAAGGCACTTCCCTGTATTGCTTGTACATGACAGTCACCTGGTCGTTGTGTACCAAGTCATAGTGACAATCCACGCATTTTTTCTCATATCCCGGCCGGGGATAGAGCACGGTGCGATGGGCGAGCATGGCCCCCCGCTTGTCCGGCATTGCCAAGAGGTTGCGGTGACATTTTTGACATTGCGCATCATCAAAGGACGCGTAAGCGGCTTCTCGATTTTTCTGCCGATCATATTCATCCATGGTGAAGTGTTTGATGACGTCTTTCGCACCATGGAGGGTCTTGGCAAAGAAGAAGTCGAAGGTCTTATGAGGGGCGGGCAGGTGGCAGTCCATGCAATCGGCCACGAATCCCTGGGGGTTGTTCACGTGGGAGGACGACCGCCAGGCGACGACCGCCGGTTTGATCTCGTGGCAGGTGGCGCAGAATCCTGGTGTTGAGGTACGTACCATGGTATAGTAGGTCATACTGAACAACGGAAAGGCGATGGCGATGCCGACGCCGATCAGGATGGCCGCAATCATATACTTTTTCATGGTGCCCCCCATCGAGTGCTTTTAGTCGAATTGTTCAGCCCCATGCCGTATGGCGTCCAAAAACAGCTTCCAGGCGTTCTTGCTGTGCCACGTCAAGTCGAACTCACCATCGCTCAGATTCCAGATGATCGCCGCGGGCTCAATCACTCCCTAAAAAGGAGACGGCGATATTTTCGGCCGGCAGGTCCCTGCGAAGGGTGCCTTTATTTTGTCCTTCCGTAACAATGACAGCCACATTTCGAATGACATCACGAATGATGTCGTACAACTGCTGTTGCTTTTCCGGTATTCCCCCGAGCACCTCTTCTGAAAAAATGATCCGAGGGATTGCATTGTTGCTGCCAAGCAGTTCAACGTGCCGGATTAACAGAAGGTTCAGCTTTTCAACCGGCTCCAGATTCTGCTGAATCACCTCCTGATAATGCTGATTCAGGCGTGTCCGGATGAGTTCCAGCACAGCGCCGACGATTTCACGCTTGTTTTTGAAATGCCGATAGACGGCCGAAGGGACCAAACCTACTTTTTCTGCAACGGCAGCGACATTCAGACCTCTGATACCTTCCGAACGGACGATATCCAATGCCGCTTCGGCGATCTGGTCATGACGAATGACAGTTTTAAGCCGCTTTTTTACCATCACGATAAAATTAGGTGAATTTAGATTCACATAATAAAAATCGGTGATTTTGTCAATGAAATGGTGTTGTTTGCGCCAGCGCAAAGACATGCTCCCAAGCAACGATTAAATGAGTCTACAATGACACGTGAATCGCAAGCGGCAGCTGATCGAAGGCCCCTCCGGTGCTCATTGACCTGGGCAAATTAAAAGTTGGAGGATATCGGGTGGCTTCAACAATACCAGGAAATCTGCTGACTACTGCCATGGCCGTGATGCCCCAGGCGGACGCCGAACGAGCCCTTGAGATGGCCCTGAGCCTCGACGTGTCCTTCTTGCCGCAATTGCCCAACTACAGCTCTTATGAAGATATGTAGGTGCAGGCGGCGGAACATTTCCCCGGCATCATCCTGGACATGGACAAGCGGATCTTTCGGTTTTCAATGGATAAATTCGCCGAAGAGCTGGAAGAGGCGCTGCTGCGGTTTGACGACCCTTCTTATTTTGATGTCAGCGAGGAAGCGGATGGCGGACGTGCTGAAAACGAAATATCTATAACGGAAAACGAAAAATTATTTACGATTCGGCGCACTTGTTTGCTCCAGCGCAAAGACAAACGCCATTGCTTGAAATAGACTGAGGAACAATGATTATCGATTCAAAAATGACGGTCAGCGAATTGCTGAAGGTTCATCCATCGGTGATGGACGTTTTTATTAAACGAAAAATGCTTTGCGTCGGGTGTCCGACCGAATCGTTTCATACGTTGGAGGACGTCGCGCGCATCAATGGTATTGCCCTGGATCAATTATTGAGAGAGCTGCGGGGGGCCATCAACTCCCAGGTGGGATCATAAGCAGTTCAGAAAAGCGCGCCCACAGTCAGCAGGTAACGATGGCATAGTACGATTATTTATCAAAAAATATTTAACAGACAGGAGGCGCTCTCATGCAAAAAAGGAAAATAAGGGAAAGAATTTATTGGCTGGGCGCTGTGGACTGGGACAGACGCCTTTTTGACTCGCTCATTCCGCTTCCGGATGGCACCACCTACAATGCTTATTTGGTTCAGGGCAGTGAAAAAACCGTTTTGCTGGACACGGTCGATCCGCCCATGGCCGAGGAATTGATGTCACAACTGGCCGGAGTGGGCAAAATCGACTTTATCGTTTCCCATCATGCCGAGCAGGACCATTCCGGAACCATCCCTCGTGTGCTTGAACGGTTTCCGGAAGCAAAGGTCGTCGTGACACCCAAAGCCAAAGGGATGCTGATCGACCTTTTGAAAATTCCTGAAAACGTTTTTATCACCGTGGAAGACAGCGAAACGCTGTCCCTGGGAGACAAGACCCTGAAGTTCATCCATACGCCCTGGGTCCACTGGCCGGAAACCATGGTGACTTATCTGGAAGAAGATCGCATTCTGTTCAGTTGTGATTTCTACGGCTCCCACATCGCGACCACCGATCTTTTTGTGGCTGACCAGGGGCGTGTGTACGAAGCCGCCAAAAGATATTTCGCCGAAATCATGATGCCCTTTCGCAATGTGATCACAAAGAATATCGAGAAACTCAAAGCCTATGACATTCAGATGATCGCCCCAAGCCA